>CAYPHP010000269.1:0-5258 GCA_964410045.1 uncultured Acidobacteriota bacterium
ATGAGGGCGCTCAGCTCTTTTTCCTCGAACTCCCGCTTGACGTACGGGATCTGCATCCGCGCGGTGACGTTCCAGTCGATCTGCCGGTAGTCGTCGCCCTGCTGGTAGGGCTTGTGCTGATCGAAGTCGAAGCCCCGGCCGCGGATCGGGCTCAGGTAGTCGCCGGTACGGTGCGCGCGCACGGCGCGGGTGCTGAAGATCTCCACGTAGCGCAGGCGGTCGATGAGAGTTTGCGGGAGCATGGCTTACGGGATCGGCAGCCTCCGCAGTAACTCATCGAGGATCGTGTCGGTGGAAAGATCCTCGGCTTCCGCGCGGACCGTGCGGATCAGGCGGTGGCGCAGGGCGTCCCAGGCGATGGACTTAACGTCGGCGGGCAGGGCATAGTTGCGTCCCTCGAGGAACGCCGTGCTGCGGGTCAGCGCCAGCAGATGCTGCGCGGCGCGCGGTGAAGCGCCGTGCTGGACCATCTCGTTCACCAGCGGAATCTCGTTCTCGGCGCCCGGCCGCGTGGCTCGTACCACGCGGATGATGTACTCGCGGATCTTCTCGTCGACGTGCACGTCTTTCACCAGGGAGCGGATGCGCAGCACGTCTTCCGGCACGATGATCCGGCGCACACTGGTTTCCGTCAGCCGCCGCCGCAGCATTTCCCGCTCGTCTTCGGATGAGGGATAGTCCACCTTGATCTTCAAGGCGAAGCGGTCGATCTGTGCCTCCGGCAGCGGGTATACGCCTTCCTGCTCCACCGGATTCTGCGTGGCCAGAACCCAGAAGGGCTCTTCCAGGTGATACGTCTCCTCGCCGATGGTTACCTGCCGTTCCTGCATCGCTTCCAGCAGCGCCGATTGCGTCTTCTGCGTGGCGCGGTTGATCTCGTCCGCCAGGATCACGTGCGCGAAGATCGGGCCTTTCTCGGTGCGGAAGCTGCTCACCGAACTTTCGTAGATCTTGGTGCCGATGATGTCGGCTGGCAGCAGGTCCGGAGTGAACTGGATGCGCTGGAACTTGGCGTCGATGGTGCTGGCCAGGGTCATGATGGTCAGGGTCTTGGCCAGACCGGGAACGCCTTCCAGCAGAATGTGTCCGTAGCCGGTGCGCTCGTGCTCGCCGCGCCGGAAAGAGTAAGGGATCACCGCCAGCAATCCGATGAGCAAGCGCCGCACCAGCCACTGCTGGCCGACGATCACCTGGTTGATCTCACTCTCCACCTGGGAGACCAGGGTGTAGGCTTCTTTGCGGTCGAGCAGAGTCTTTTCCACCATCAGATCAACACCCTCAGCAGGAAGATCCCGAAGGCCGCCAGCAGCAGATCGCGGTAGCGCTCCTGGGTGGTGCGCACGCGGCGGAATCCTTGAATCTCACGGCTCTTCAGAAAAATGTCGGCGAAGGATTTGCTCATCTCCACGCCGGTATGCGCGCGGTAGTATTGGCCGCCGGTGCGTTCGGCGATGCGCCGCATCGAGCCCTCGTCGAAGGTGCTCAGGATCCGCTCGTCGTTGGCGCCGGTGAGATAGACTACCTTACCGTTCTCCTCGCCGATGGGAATGTAGGCTCCTTCGCGTGAGCCGATGCCGATGCAGTAGACCGGAACGCCGCGGCGCGCCAGTTCCTTGATCTCCGCATCGAGCTCTTCGCCGTGATCCTCGCCGTCGGAAAGCAGGATGAAGACTTTCCTGTTCTTCTTGGCGCCGGGCTCGATCTCCTCCTGCCGCGCCAAAACCTGCCGGGCGCTCTTCAAAGCGCCTCCGATATTGGTCCCGTACTGTCCGATTTCCTGTCCCCTCAAATACTCCAGGTAGAACAACAGGTTATTCGGGTCGGCCGTGAGATACGAAAGCACCAGGCTGTTGCCGGTGAAGGAGACCAGCCCGAAGCGGTCGTCGGCGAATTTTTTCTGGATGAACTCGCCGATCACTTCGGTGGCGCGGACCAGACGCGACGGAGCGATGTCGCGGGCGCGCATGGACGGAGAAACGTCCAGCAGCAGGATCACATCCATCCGGCGCATGTCGGAGACGCGTTGCTCGCTGACCGTCTGCGGCCGTGCCAGGGCCAGCGCCAGGCAAGCCACCACCGCCAGACTGACGGCGTGCTGCACGGCGCGATGCGCCAGGCTGGTGGGCCGGGCGGTCAGGCCCAGGTGCGCGCTTCCCAGGCGTCCGCGGGCCCGGCGCAGCGCACGCAGTGCGAATACCGACCAGATCACCAGCGCCAGCAGCAGCCAGCCCAGGTTCAGATTCTCAGGACGCAGAAAAGTCATGGGCGTTCTGCGGCCGTCAGCCGCGCTTCTCCGGAGCGATCTTGGTCTGCTGGCTCTTGTCCTTCTCGGTATTCTCGCGCAACAGCTTCATTTGGCCCTTGCGGATGCGATCCAGGTTCTCCTCTTTGCCCTTGCGCAGGTTCTCCAGCAGGTGCTGGGTCAGCTCGAAGTTGTACTTCACGTCCCAATCGTTGGGGGCGGCGGCCAGGGCCCGCCGGTAGCTTTCCATGGCCCGCTGTAACCCGGCCTGCAGGACCTGCTTGTCCTTCTGAGCCAGCGCCCGCCGATACTCCACGTTGCCCATCCAGAAATGGAACTCGCTCTCTTCCGAGAGGAACGGGGCGCGCGCAGCTTCGTTTTCGAGCAGGCGGGTGAGGGCTTCGTCCTGACGCGCCGCGTACAAAGCCCGGGCCTGGTTGAAGACCAGTTGGCGATACCCGGGAATCTGGGGCGAGAGCAGGAAGCGATCGCGCTCCAGGCGCCCGGCCGATGCGTCAAAGGCTTGCCGTGCCGCAGCGTGGTCCCCGGCGGTCAGGGCCTGGTTGCCCTCCGAGATCCGGTTCAGCCAGCGGGAGTAGGAGATCAACAACAGCGAGACGGCGGCCAGCAGCACCGCCGCGGTAGCCGTCAATAACCGAAGGAAGAATTTGTGTCTCATGCCTTGTGTCAGCGCAACTACTAAGCGACCCAGGGTCCGCCGAGGAGTTTACCACCATCAAGCTGTCGTAACCTATTAGAGATGAGCCTCTGCGTCGTGCTCGGCGTACTCTGCACCTCTGCGGTGATTCCCCCGCCGACGTTCTATCGCGACGTCCTGCCCATCCTGGAGCGGCGCTGCCAGACCTGTCACCGGCCTGGCGAGATCGCGCCCATGTCCTTCGTCAGCTATGCCCAGACCCGTCCGTGGGCCCGGGCGATCCGCGAAGCGGTGTTGTCCAAGAAGATGCCGCCCTGGTTTGCGGAAACAGGCCATTTCGCGACCGACCCTTCGCTGAAGCCGGAAGAAGTGAAAACACTGGTGGCGTGGGTCGACGGAAGGGCTCCGGCGGGAGACCCGCGGACGGCTTTGCCACCGCGCGTCTGGACGCAGGGCTGGAACATTCCTCAGCCGGACCACGTCATCACGATGCCGCAGCCGGTGAAGATTCCGCCGAAGGGCGACGTCGAGTACACGTTCGAGATCGTGCCCACCGGATTTGCCGAGGATCGCTGGGTGCAGATGTCGGAGATCCGCCCGTCGAGCCGGAAGCATGTCCACCATGCGGTGGTCTACATCCGTCCGCCGGATTCCAAATGGTTGAGGAACGCGCCGGTGGGCGTGCCGTTCACACCGTCCAGTTTTTCGGATGACCAGCAACGCCACGAAGCGATGGCCACCGACAGCGACCTGTTGCTGGTGTACGCGCCGGGCAGCCTGCCGGACCTCTGGCCGGAGGGCATGGCCAAGTTCGTTCCCGCAGGGTCGGACATCGTTTTTCAAATGCACTACACCACCAACGGCCAGGCGGCCAGCGATCAGACCCGCATCGGCTTGGTCTTCGCCAAGGAGCCGCCGCGCCAGCGGGTCATCACGCTGCAACTCGCTAATGAACGTCTGTTGATTCCGCCCGGCGCAGAAGATCATCGCGTGGAGGCCTGGGGCAGTCTGCCCAATGACGCCACGCTGCTCAGCTTCTTTCCGCACCTGCATCTGCGCGGGAAACGGTTCGAGTACAACCTGGTGGGGCCGGACGGGCGGTTCGAAACGCTGCTGCGGGTGAATTACAATTTCTACTGGCAGTTGAGCTATCGGCTTGCTCAGCCGCGCTTCCTGAAAGCCGGCGTGAAGTTGCAGGCAGTAGCCTGGTACGACAACTCCCGCAGGAATCCGCACAACCCCGATCCGGACCGCGTGGTCCGCTGGGGCGGACAGGTCTACGAAGAGATGATGGTGGGGTTCTTCGACCTGGCGGTACCGGCGAACGTGGACAAGTGGAAGTTGTTTGCCCGTCCTTGACCGCTATAATAATCGCATCTTGCGAATCATACTGCTGCTCTGCCTGACCTCGACGCTGTTCGCGGCATCGCCCAATCTCCTCTGGTACCGCCAGCCGGCCGCCAACTGGAATGAAGCTCTGCCCATCGGCAACGGTCGGCTGGGGGCGATGGTATTTGGCGGGGTCTCGGAAGAGCGAATCCAGCTCAACGAGGATACGGTGTGGGCCGGCGAACGGCGCGACCGGATCAATCCCAAGGGTCTCGAAGCTCTTCCCGAAGTGCGGCGTCTGCTGTTTGCCGGACAGATCAGGGAGGCCGAGGCCTTAGCGTCGAAGACCATGATGGCGATTCCACTGCGAATGCCGCCCTACCAGACGCTCGGCGACCTGCGGCTTCGTTTTCCCGGGCAAGAAGCAGCCGGCGACTACCGCCGCGAATTGGATTTGACCACGGCGGTGGCTCGGGTCACTTACCGTGTGGGAGACGCGCGATTCACGCGCGAAGTGTTCTCGTCGGCGGTGGATCAGGTGATTGTGATCCGGCTGACCTGCGATCAGCCGGGCCGGATCTCGGTATCAGCAGCGCTTTCCCGCGAGCAGGACGCGACCTCGTTCGCGGCTGACGGCGGGATCGTCATGGACGGTGAAGCGATCACCCGGCACGAGCGTCACGCCGCGGAACGGAAGGTCGGGGTGAAGTTCCGCGCCGCCTTGCGGGCGATCGCGGATGGCGGGCGGATGCGGGTCGAAGGGAACGACCTGATCGTGGAGGGAGCCAACTCGGTCACGCTGCTGCTGGCCGCTGCGACGGATTTCCGGACGCCCGATCCCGCGGCGAAGTGCCGGCAGCAGCTGAATGCCGCTCAAAAACCGTTTGCAGGCCTGCGCGCCGCGCATGTTGCCGACTATCAGAAGTTCTTCCAACGGGTTCAGTTTCATCTGGCGGCCGACGCGCCCGACCTGCCCACTGACGAGCGTCTGACGCGCAACTGCACGTCAGCCGAAAACCCGGGAAGCTC
>CAYPHP010000269.1:5268-5926 GCA_964410045.1 uncultured Acidobacteriota bacterium
GCGCTCTATTTCCAGTTCGGACGCTACCTGCTGATTTCCAGCAGCCGTCCAGGAACGCTCGCAGCCACCCTGCAAGGCATTTGGAACCATCAACTCGCGCCGTCGTGGGAGAGCAAGTTCACCATCAACATCAATACCGAGATGAACTACTGGCCCGCCGAGACCACCAACCTCGGAGAACTGCACCAGCCGCTGTTCGACTTGATCGACGCGGCCCGTCCCAACGGGCGTCAGGTGGCCAAAGCGCTCTACGGCGCGCCCGGCTTCGTGATCCACCACAACACGGATATCTGGGGCCACGCCGTGCCCATTGACGGCGTACAGTCCGGCCTGTGGCCGATGGGAGGCGCGTGGCTGAGCCTGCACCTCTGGGATCACTACGACTTCAACCGCGACCGGCGCTTTCTCCAGCAGCGCGCGTATCCGGTGATGAAGGAGGCGGCGGAGTTCTTGCTGGCCTACCTAGTGGACAATGGACGCGGTTACCTGGTAACCGGACCGTCGCTGTCGCCGGAAAACGGATTTCGTCTGACTGATGGGCGTGCGGCCCGGCTCTGCATGGGCCCGTACATGGATACGGAGATTGCGCGCGCCCTGTTCACCCGCGTGATCCAGGCCGGCGAGATCCTGGGCGTGGACGCCGCTTTCCGGCGGCAAG
>CAYPHP010000270.1:0-5912 GCA_964410045.1 uncultured Acidobacteriota bacterium
GGGTTGAAGGAACGCGCCGAACAGTTGTGCTCGATGCTGGGACTGGATTCCCTAGCGGATCGCCGGACCGCGGGATTCTCGCAGGGCGAGCGCATGAAAACCGCGCTGGCCCGGGCGATGATCCATTCGCCTCGCAACCTCCTCCTCGATGAGCCGACCAACGGGCTCGATGTGCCCACGGTCCGCTCGTTGCGCGCTTTCCTGAGGCGCGCCCGCGACAACGGCACATGCATTGTCTTCTCCAGCCACGTGCTCGAGGAGGTGCGCGCACTCTGCGACCACGTGGTGATCGTCGAAAGAGGCTCCGTGGTCGCGCAGGGTTCGCCGGACGATCTCTGCGGCCGCGCGGGAAGCGCATCTCTGGAGGACGCATTTGTTCATTTCACCGGACGAACGGAGGCCTTACCATGCTGAACCAGGCGCTGATCATTGCCCGAAAAGAGATTCTCGATAGCGTGCGCGACGTCCGCTCGCTGTTGTCGGCGGTCCTGTATGCCGGCATGGGACCCGCCCTGGTCTTCATGGTCTCGCTGGCCACGGTGCGCAAGGCAAACCCCAGCGCCCTCATCGGCATGACCTCGGTATTCATTCTGTTGGCCGCCTTCGTCGGCGGAATGAACGTGGCGATGGATGTGCTGGCGGGTGAGCGCGAGCGCCGGTCGCTTCTGCCGCTGCTGATGAATCCGCTCAGCCGGCGGGACGTGCTGCTTGGGAAATGGCTGGCCGTTGCCTGCTTCTCCCTGGGTGGCCTGGTGGTGAGTCTCGCGGGATTCGTACCGGTAATGGTGAAGGCCGGAGTCGGGGTGTCCGGCAGCCCGACAGCATTGGCGCTGGCGCTGGCCTCCGGACTCGTTCCACTGGCGATGCTGGCCGCCGCTCTCGAGTTAGCCGTCTCCACGGTCTGCCGTTCGGTGAAGGAAGCGCACACCTACCTATCGCTGATGGTCTTTGCTCCGATGGCCGCCGGGATGTTCCTGGTATTCTTTCCGCAAGCTGCGGGCGGCTGGAGCCGCGTGACGCCGATCGTCGGGCAGCAATTGCTGGTGGAATAGTGGGTGCGAAGCGGCGCCGTCGAGCCGATTTCGCTGCTGATGCTCGCACTGACCACGTCCACGGCGGCGGCTGTCGTCCTGCTGGCGGCGGCGAAACGGCTGGAGCAGGATGATGTCGTCTACGGCAACTGAAGGAGCGTTGGAGGCGCAGTCCGCGACCGCCGATCGCGCCGCGTTGCAGCAGCGCTTCGATCGCCTTCTGGCCCAAGAAGGCGCCGCGCTGGCGCGACTCGCCGGGAGCTACACCAACTCGGCCGGAGATCGCGACGACCTGCTTCAGGAGATTGCGCTGGCGGTGTGGATGGCTTTGCCGCGCTTCCGCGGAGAGTGTTCCGAACGCACCTTCCTGTTTCGGATCGCTCATAACCGCGCGGTGGATTCGCTGGCGCACACGCGCTCCGGCCACAAGACGACGGACTCCGAACCCGAGGCCGACCTGCCCGACCCGCGGCCCGGCCCCGAGGCCGACTTGGTCAACGACCAGCAGCGGGAGCGGTTGCTGCAATCGATCCGCCTGCTTCCCGTGCCGTTTCGTCAGGTGGTCACGCTGACGCTGGAAGGAATGGACTATTCCGAGATTGCGCAGGTGTTGGGTATCTCGGAGAGCAACGTCGGTGCGCGGCTGACCCGTGCCCGGCAGATGTTGCGGAAAAACTTGGAGGCATCGAAATGACTGCGGATACCGAACTCGCAGCTTGGCAGCGCTTGTGGCAGTCCCAGCAGGCTGTGCCCGCGGATCTGCGCGCCAGGGTGGAACGGCAATCGCGATTTATGCGCATCAGGGTGGCCGGCGATGTTTTGGTGACCGCGATGATGGGCGGCGGCACAACCGCATGGGCGGTGCGATCGGCGCAAGCGGACGTAGCGGTGCTGGCCGCGGCGACCTGGATCTTCCTGGCGGCCGCCTGGACCTTTACCGTGGTCACCCGCCGGCAGTGTTGGTCGCCGGCAGCGTTGACGACGTCGGCGTTCCTGGATCTTTCCATCCGCCGCTGCCGAGGCTCGATCGTTCTCACCAGCTTCGGCGCCGCGCTCTACTTCGCGGAGCTGGCGTTCTGCCTGACCTGGGTCTACCGCCGCCTGGGATCCGGATCGCCCGAGCAGTTCTTGATTTCGAACGCCGTGCTGGCGGTGTGGTTCTGCACGGTGGTCTTTCTAGTGTCGCTGGTCTGGTATCGGCGGGCCAAGCAGCGGGAGCTAAGCTACCTGCTTGGTCTGGAGGAAGAAGCAACAACGCTCGAACGGCAGTAGACCGAAAGCGCTTACATTTTCGTTGACTCCACAGCCGCGGGCGTACTTAAATCGAGCGGTGAATCATCAAAAAGGACTGACCCGCAGGACCGCAATTACTCTGGCCGCAGCCGGCGCGGCTTTGCCCGCCGCTGCGGCACAAGACCCTGCATCGCACCCGCAGGTCCGCGCATTTCAGGCGACGCTGTTGCGCGCCCGACCCCTTCCGCTCTCCGCCGTGCGGCTGACCGGCGGTCCGCTCAAGGCGGCTCAGGATGCGACGGCCAAGTACCTGCTTCAGCTTGAGCCTGACCGCATGCTGGCTTACTACCGCCGCGTCGCAGGTCTGCCGGAGAAAGCGCAGCCCTATGGGGGCTGGGACGGTGGAGGCCGCAACCTGACCGGCCACATCGCTGGGCATTACCTCTCCGCGGTGAGCCTGATGTTTGCGGCCACCGGCGACGCGCAGTTCAAAGCGCGCGCCGATTACATCGTCGCGGATTTCAAGACCATTCAGGACAAGCACGGCGACGGCTACCTGAGCGCTCTCGAGAAAGGCCGGGAGTGCTGGGACGCTCTGTCGCGAGGTGAAATCCGTTCCAGCGGTTTCGACCTGAATGGCCAATGGTCGCCGTGGTATGTGCTGCACAAGACCTACGCCGGCCTGCGCGACGCCTGGCGTTACACCGGCAACCGCACTGCGCTCGACGTGGAGATCAAGTACGCTCAATGGGCCGAAAACCTGCTCTCCAAGCTGAATGACGCTCAGATCCAGCGAATGCTGAACACCGAGTTTGGCGGAATGAGCGAGATTCTCGCCGACCTGTTCGCCGATACCGGCGACCGGCGCTGGCTGGACTTGTCCTGGAAATTCGAGCATCACGCATTTGTCGATCCGCTCAAGCGTCACGTGGACAACCTCGCCGGAAAGCACGGGAACACTGCGGTCCCGGAACTGATTGGGTCCGCCGCGCGATACACTTACGCCGGAGACGCCGGCGACCTGATAGCCGCCACCTTCTTTTGGGACCGCGTGGTCCAGCATCACAGCTACTCGACCGGCGGTCATGGCCAGAACGAGTATTTCGGCGAGCCCGGAAAGCTGGCCGACCGCATCGATGGGCGCACTTCGGAGTCCTGCAACATCTACAACATGCTCAAGCTCACGCGCCATCTGTTTGCGCTACGGCCCGACGTGCACTACGCCGATTTCCTGGAGCGAGCCCTGTTCAATCACGTGCTCGGCTCCATCGATCCGGCTGACGGCCGGACCTGCTACATGGTCCCGGTCGGGCGCGGCGTGCGCCACGAGTATCAGAACATGCTCGGCAGCTTCACCTGTTGCGTTGGCTCGGGCATGGAGAGTCACGCGCTGCATGGCTATGGCATCTACTACGAATCCGGCGACCGTCTTTGGGTGAACTTGTATGCGCCGTCGACGGCAGAGTGGTCGGGTGTGAAACTGGAGACGGTGACCGACTTTCCCGAAGGGGAATCCGCTCAGGTCAAGCTGACACTGCGTGCTCCGAAGGAGTTGACGCTTTCGCTTCGCCGGCCTTATTGGGCGGGTGACGGTTTCGCGGCGAAAGTGAACGGCGAGGCCGTTTCGAAGGAAATGGCATCCGGTTCCTACGTGAATCTGAAGCGGACCTGGAAGACCGGCGACGTCGTGGAACTCACCTTGCCGAAGTCACTGCGCCTGGAAGCGACGCCGGACAATCCGCGCGTCGCCTCGATCATGTGGGGCCCGCTGGCGCTGGCCGGCGATCTCGGACCCGAAGGTCCGCGAGGACCGGGGGCACGGTCCGCGGCGCAGGCGGCGTTGCCGCGCACGCCGGTGCTAGTCGCGGCGGCTCAGCCGGTGACGGAGTGGCTGAAGCCGGTCGCCGGCCAGACCGGTCAGTTCCGCACCGGTGGAGTGGTCCGTATGCCCGGCGCCCCAGGCGCCGGCGCTGACGTGGAAATGGCGCCCTTCTATCGGCTCCACAAGCGCACCTACGCGATCTACTGGGACCTGTTCACCGCGCCCGAGTGGGAGCAGAAACAGGCGCAGTACGCCGCCGAGCAGGAGCGCCAACAGCGGCTTCAAGCGGCGACCGTCGCCTTTGCGCAGCCCGGCGAGATGCAGCCCGAACGCGATCATAACTTCCAAGCCGGCGAGCGCGTGACCGTGGAACGAGTCAACGGTGTTCCGGGCCGCCGCGGGAATACCTGGTTCTCCTTCGATCTGCCCGTTGATGCCGCATCGCCCATGGCCTTGGTGGTGACTTACTACAGCGCGGAGCAACGTCGAGGCGCGGCTACGTTCCAGATCCAAGTTGACGGCAGGAAGGTCGCCGACCAGGCCGTCGAGCGAAGCACGCCGCCGCGATTCTTCGAAGTCGAGTACGCCGTTCCCGCGGACCTTGTCCAGGGCAAACAGAAGGTCACGGTGCGCTTCGAGGCCACCAATGGAAACGCCATCGCCACGGTATTCGGCGTCCGCATGATCCGGGCCAACGCGCCGCGTTGATTTTCCTGTACAATACCCGCTGATTTCAGGAGGCCGCCATGAACTCCCCAAAGACACTCTGCGTCCTGGTGGGCGCTTTGCTACTGTCGCTCGTTGCCGTCGCGCAGCCTGCTCCCAGCTACGACACCGCGCTCAAGAACCTGCGATTCCGCAGCATTGGACCCGCGACCATGGGCGGACGGATCGACGACCTGGCCATCGTGGAGTCCGACCCTCGGGTGATCTACCTCGGAACCGCGGCGGGTGGGATCTTCAAGACCACCAACGCGGGCGTCACCTGGACGCCGATCTTCGACGATCAGCCGAATCACTCGATCGGCGACATCGCGCTGGCGCCTTCGAATCCGGCCATCCTGTACGTGGGCACCGGCGAGCCCAACAACCGCCAGAGCTCCTCCTGGGGCGATGGCGTCTACAAGTCCATGGACGCCGGGCTCACCTGGAAACACGTGGGATTGAAGGAGACGCGGCACATCGGCCGCGTCGTGATTCACCCGACCAACCCCGACATTGTGTACGTGGCTGCGCTCGGCGACTTGTGGGCCCCGAACAAGGAGCGGGGCGTCTATCGCTCCACTGACGGCGGCGCGACCTGGGCCCAGACGCTGACCATCAATGAAGACACCGGAGCCACCGATATCGCCATCGATCCGACCAGCCCGAACATTCTGTACGCCGCGACCTACCAGCGGCGGCGCACCGTCTTCGGCTTCAGCGGCGGCGGTCCGGGCAGCGGAATGTATCGCTCTGTCGACGGCGGCGTCACTTGGACCAAGCTCACCCGCGGCCTGCCGACCTCCGGCGACCTGGGCCGCATGGCCATCGACGTCTATCGCAAGAACAGCAACATCGTTTACGCCCTGGTGGAACACGCCTCACTCGGAGGCGTCTACCGCTCCGAAGACAAGGGTCTCTCCTGGGCGCGTATGAGCGACACCAATCCGCGCCCAATGTACTTCAGCCAGATCCGCATCGATCCCAACAGCGACCTGAAGATCTGGCTGGGCGGCGTGAACCTGTACATGTCCGAAGACGGCGGCAAGACCTTCGTGCAAAACCGCTCGCAGCGGGTGCACAGCGACTTTCACGCGCTGTGGATCAATCCGGCGAATTCCGAT
>CAYPHP010000271.1:0-5902 GCA_964410045.1 uncultured Acidobacteriota bacterium
CAAGCCGAGAAAGATTCCGCGCAGGTCCATGCTTGCCCTCCGCCCCCCAGAGTACGCAATTGTTACTTGCGGGCGGAGATTTTTCCCGCTGGGTCCAGTCCGATCGCCGCCTGGGGGATTTCGGGGCCGGCCTCTCGTGTTTCTCTGCAACCCTGGGCGCGCGAGCGTCATCCAACGTCCAGGTTCAAGAATGATCGCCTGGGACGAAATCCAAGGGCATCTCTCCAAGATGCTTCGCAGCCGGCTGTTCGCGCGATGCGCGCGTCTGCAGCGCTTCCTGCGCTTCACGGTGGAACGCGCGCTGGCCGGCGAGGCCGCGAGCCTGAAGGAGTACACCCTGGCACTGGAGGTCTTTGACCGGCCCCAGAGCTATGACCCGCGCGTGGATTCGGTGGTCCGCGTGGAAGCGCGGCGGCTGCGCCAAAAACTGCGGGCCTATTACCGGGGCGACGGTCTGCGAGAGCCGGTGCGCATCAAGTATCCGCAGGGCAGTTACGTCCCGGTGATCGAGGCGCATTCGGGGACGGCCGGCGCCCAGGACCGGACCAGCGTGGCTGTGCTTCCATTCCTCAACCTGGGTCCTGATCCGGTTCTGGACTATTTTTGCGACGGCCTCACCGAGGAACTCATCAACGCGCTCAGTGCTCTGGAAGGCTTCAACGTCGTGGCGCGGACGTCGGTCTTCCAGTTCAAGCATGTTCCGGTGGACGTCCGCGACGTGGCGCAGAAGTTAGGCGTCAGCGTGGTGATCGAAGGCAGTGTGCGGCGCGACGGCCGCCGCTTGCGCGTTACTGTCCAGGTGGTGGATGCCGAAACGGGCTATCACCTTTGGTCCGGCGCTTTCGATCGCAGCGCCGAGGACACCTGGCGGACCCAGGAAGAGATTTCCGCCGCGATCGCCGAAGCGCTTCCCTCCAAACTGCTGCTAACAGTTTCCTAACAATCACCTCACGCCGCCATACGCCGCACGCGGGCGGGGATGTGGCAGTCTCTTGAACAGGCCACAAAATCCATTTAAGTCGTCGTTCGCGGTCAGGATTTCGCAACTTCACGAAAGACCCCGGTAGTTGCTCCGCAGTCGAACCCGGCTAGACGAGAGAGCGCATGGCTGTGTCAAGCTCGGTAGACGTGACCCTTGTGGTCACCGCATTGCTGGCGGCAATCTTCCACCTGCTTTACCGCCGGTTTCGCCGCGAGGAGTTTCTGCGCTGGTGGGCCTGGGCTTGGACGGTCTACAGCGCATCCATCTGCGCCAGGTGGACTGCCTCGCAGCATCCCGCGCTTTCAGCGCTCTGGTTCGTTACCGGCTGGGTCCACGCAGCATTGTTGCTACGCGGGACGCTGGCGGTGTGGGAAAAACCATGGCCCCGCCGGCTTCCTTGGCCCGTGACCCTGGGCCTGGCCGGCGGGCTGGGTTTTGTCAATTACCTTTGGGCCCAGAGCACCAGGGAAGAAGTCCTGATCGTGGGGCTGCGGGCTGCGCTCTTCGGCGTCATCTACCTGAGCGCGGCCTACGCCTTTTATCGCCACTGGCGTGCCTCGCGCTGCAGCGCCACACTGGTGATCCTGGCTTCCTGCGCCCTGCGGGGAATGCAGTTCCTTCTGGGCGCTTGGGCCAACACCCAGCCGTTCCTGAACCGAAATCCGATCGTGGTCTCGGTGCACACTTTCGGCGGTCTGGTCTCCCTGTGCGGGATTGGCTTAGGCGTGATCATGCTGCTGATCCAGGAATACCGGCATTCCGAACGCAAGCTGCTCGACAGCCGTGAACGATACCGCCAGATGGTGGAGACCGCGAACGAGGGCATCGTGCTCAATGACACGGAAGGACGCGTGCTCTTCGCCAACCAGCGGTTTGCGGAGATGCTGAGCACACCACTTGCCGACCTGGTCGGGAAGCGGCCCGGAGATCTCGGGTTTCTGGACCCGGAATCGGTGGCTCTCATCCAGAGAGAGCGCGAGAAACGGAGGCAGGGGTTGACCTCACGGTATGAACTTTGCTTCCGGCGCGGGCCCCAGGAAGACCTGTGTTGCATCGTCTCGGCCGCCCCCACCCGCGACGAGAACGGCCGGTTCACCGGATCGCTGGTGATGCTCACCGACATCACCGGCCTGAAGCGCACCGAACGCGCCCTGCGCAGCAGCGAGATGCGCTACCGGGAGCTCTTCGAAAACGCCGGCGATCTGGTGGCGACTTCGGACCTCGAGGGAAACATCACCTCCTGGAACAAGGCCGGGGAATTGATCACCGGCTACGCCGCGGAAGAGGCGCGGCGCTTGAACGTGCGCGATCTGGCCATGGAGCATGACCGGCACTTGATCGAGGAATGCGTCCTGGACCCGGCCAGGGAAGGGCGGGCGCACGTGGACGTGCGCGCCAAAGACGGGCGTACCGTGAAGCTGGAGATCAGTCATCGGACCATGTACGACGGCGCGGTCCCCATCGGCAAGCAGGCGATCGCCCGAGACATCACCGCGCGGGTACAGTGGGAAGCGCAACTGCGCCAGTCGCAGAAGATGGAGGCGGTGGGCCGTCTGGCGGGCGGCATCGCGCATGACTTCAACAACTCGCTCTGCGTCATCGTGGGGTTCAGCGATCTCGAACTCACCCGCGACGACTTGGACCCGGAGCGCCAGTACCACGTGGAGCAAATCAAGGCCGCCGCGCTGCAGGCCGGCTCGCTCACCCATCAACTGCTGGCCTTCAGCCGCCAACAAGTGCTGGAACCCAAGATCATCGACCTCAATGGTGTTGTCGCAGGCATGATGAAGATGCTTCCCCGTCTGATCGGTGAGGACATTCAGCCGTTCTTCCTTCCTGCCGCTTCCCTGTGGAGCGTGGAGGCTGATCCCGGCCAGATGGAACAAGTGGTGATGAACCTGGTGGTGAACGCGCGCGACGCCATGCCTCAGGGCGGCACGCTCACGCTGGAAACCGGGAATGCCGGGCCCAGCGACTGTCTGGCTCACCAGTATTGCTGTCCCAACGTTCCGCCGGGCCATTACGTGATGCTGGCGGTTCGCGACACCGGGATCGGCATGGACGAGGAGACCAAGGCCCGGATGTTCGAGCCCTTTTTCACGACGAAAGAAAAGGGGAAGGGAACGGGGCTGGGGCTGGCCACGGTCTATGGCATTGTGGAGCAGAGCGGCGGCCACATGTGCGTCCGCTCGGCGCCCGGCCAAGGCTCATCCTTTGAGATCTATCTGCCGCGGGCGGAGCAGCCGGTCGAGAGCCATGTGTACGAGTCGGCAACCCCGCCGCCGCGAGGATGCGAGACCATCCTGCTGATGGAGGACGAGCCGGTCTTGCGGCGCATGGCCGCGGAGATTCTTGGACGGGCGGGCTATAAGGTCTTGACCCCGGCCAGCGCCATAGACGCTCTGGAGTTGGCCCATCGTTACCCGGAAGAGATCGACCTGTTCTTCACTGACCTGGTGCTGCCGCACAAGAGTGGCGCGCAATTGGCCGCCGAGGCAGGAGCGCTCCGGCCCGGAATGAAAGTGCTCTACACCTCCGGGTACAGCGACGACACGATCGCTCATCATGGCCTGCGCGAGCGGGATGAGGCCTTTCTGCGAAAGCCGTTTACCGGCGATCAGTTGCTTCGCAAAATCAGGGAAGTGCTGGGCAAGGAAAGCTGGGAGTGCGTTACTGCCGCCGGAGACTGCGCCGGGTTATGAAGGATCTCGCCACCGAATCCTTCTGCGAAATCTGCGAAATCTGTGGATGCGCTTACTGCCAGCGGAAGATGCGCAACGCGATCACGAAGGTGACGATGCCCCAGAAGGCCATCACTGCCAGCGGACCCCAGTGTGCCGTCAGGCCGGTGCCCTCGTTCATGATGGAGCGCAGGGCGTCGTTCAGCGCGGTGAGCGGAAGCGCCTTGATCAGGGGATGAACCGCGTCGGGGAACCGCTCGTACGAGAAGAACACTCCCGAGAGCATCCACATCGGCAGCATCACCAGGTTCATCAGTCCGGAGACGCCTTCGATGGTCTGCGCCCGCGCGGACACCAGCATTCCGATTCCGGAAAAGATCAAAGCGCCCAGCAACGAGACCAGGCTCAGGGCCAGCCACGAGCCGTTCACGCGCACGCCGAACATCAGCCAGCCGGCGCCGACGATGGCGGCCACCTCCAGCACCAGGAAGATCAGGCGGGAGAACATGAAGGAGAGCAGGTAGTGGGAGCGGGCCATCGGCGTGGCCACCATACGTTTGAGCAGGCCGCGGCTGCGCGCCTGGACCACGGAGAAGCCCAGTCCCCACAGGCCGCTGCCCATCAGATTCATCCCCAACAGGCCGGGAATCAGGAAGTCGATGTAGCGGGAACCCTGCTCGGTGACCTTGACCTCCTGGACCGGTGACAGGTCTTTGCGTCCGGACGCTTTCTCCAGCGCGGCGTCGACGGCCAGACGTGCCAGGCGGCTCTCCGGGCGGGTGTCGTCGAAACGATAGATGTAACCGGCAGCCGGAGTATCGTCGGGTTGCACAATCAACGTAACCTTGGCGGTGCGCAACGCCGCGGCTACCTCGGAAGGCGGATAGCGGCGCACCAGCATGTCGGGATACTTCTCCAGTGCCGCGACGATCTCGGCCGACCGCGGATGCCCGTCTTCCACGCCGACCACAATCTTCTCTGGACCGCTGTTGCGGAAGGCGATGCCCAGCACGAAGGCCATCAGCACCGGGAACATGAAGGTCCAGAAGACGGCTTCGCCGGTGCGCAAGAACTCCAGCATCCGTGCGCGCGACAACTCCCAAAGAGGCGGCCAGGGTTTCGGATCAGGCATCGCGCAAGGCCCTCCCGGTCAGGCGGACGAAAACGTCCTCCAAGGTTGCGTTGTGAGTGGTCAGGTCCCGCAACTCCACTTTCTGGCGCTCCAACTCCGCGAGCAGAGCTGGCAGAGCGGCGGCGATGGGTTCCACGCTGAGCATGAATGATCCGTCGCGCTGCATCACGTCGCGGACGCCGGTAAGCTGCCGCAAAGGCTCCGGCAGCAGTGTTCCTTGCACGCTGAACTCGATGATCTGGTGCGCGCCCAGCGACGCGATCAGCTCGTCGGGGGTATCGAGCGCGATGACCTTGCCGTGGTCGATGATGGCCACGCGCTCGCACAGGCGCGCGGCTTCCTCCATGTAATGCGTGGTGAGCAGGACCGTGCCGCCGCCGGCGCGGAAGTGATCGATCACTTCCCACAGGTTCAGACGGGCTTGCGGGTCCAGACCCGTGGTGGGCTCGTCCAGGAACAGCAGGTCCGGCTTGTTCACCAAGGCGCAGGCCACCGCCAGACGCTGCCGCTGTCCGCCGGAGAGATTGCCCACGCGGTCATTGCGTTTCTCTTCGAGCGAGACCTTGGCGATGGTTTCCGTGACCGTGTAACCGTCGTTGAAAAAGCTGCGGAAAAGGCGCACGGTCTCTTCCACCGTCAACTTTTCCGCCAGCTTGGTGTCCTGTAGTTGGATACCCAGCCGCTGGCGGATCGCTTGGTCGTTGCCGCTGCCCCAATGCCTTCCGAGAACTTCCACGGTGCCGCCGTCGGGCTGAGTCAAGCCCTCCAGGATCTCGATGGTGGTGGTTTTCCCAGCGCCGTTTGGACCCAGCAGACCGAAGCACTCGCCTTTGCGGACTTCGAGATCCAGGCCGTTGACGGCCTGCACCTCGCCGAAGCGTTTCACCAGCCCGGTACACCGGGCCGCAGCGTCTGTGGACATGGGGAACCTCTATTCTATCCGCAGACGGGTTACACTCGGCCGATGAACATCTGGGAGCTAAGCGATCTCGCCACGCCCTGGTCGGTACACGTGGCGGCGACCCTGCGAATCGCTGAGCACATTGCCGCCGGGAAAACTGGAATCGAGGAACTGGCTGCGGCGTCGCGCGCTGATACGGATTCGCT
>CAYPHP010000272.1:0-1494 GCA_964410045.1 uncultured Acidobacteriota bacterium
TGCAATCTTGAACCCGCCCTGCGTCATCTTGCAGTCCCGGCATGCCCACACCGATCCCTTCTACCACGGCGGCGCACGGCTTTCCCTCGGCGATCACACCGTCGATCGCGCGGCGCAGACCTGTGAGCAGCACATCTCGCGTCGTGTCGTACCCTGTGGGCACGGTCTGTCGCGCCAAGATCGTGGCGGCAGTCCCTTCCAGCGCCGCCAAGCCGAGCTTGGCGCTGGTGCCACCGACGTCGATGCCTATGGCGTAACGCACCCACTTATTGTTATTCAAGTCTCGTCGTTCTGCGATAGACTCCGACCCGTTATTCTGGGGCTCCCCTGATGGCACTCTCCGCGGGTACTCGTTTGGGCTCTTACGAAATTGGACCGCCGCTCGGCGCGGGCGGGATGGGCGAGGTGTATCGCGCCCGCGACTCGAAGCTCGGTCGCGACGTGGCCCTGAAGGTGCTGCCTGCCGCGCTGGCCGCCGGAGCTATTTCCCGATCGCCTTTTTGAACTCCGCCAGCGTTACGATGCGGCCGTGCAAAGGCACGATCCGATCCACCGCCAGCTTTAGACGCTCGATGTTGTCGTTCAAGTTGATGGCCGCCGGGCTGGGCGGAGGAGGCGTGGCGTTGGCCGCGGCCGGCGAGTAAACGTCCACTTCCGCCAAGATCTTCTCCGCCGGAAAGTAGGCCATCAGGATCCCGTCGTGATGCGGGCTGCCCTGAATCTGGTGCAGCTCCACGATGCGAGTCCCGTCCGTGAGGACGTGTTTGTCGCCCACAGCCGTCACCTTGGCTCGCTTCTTCTCCCGGGCCAGGCGGTCGGGATTCAGAGTGTGCGGAGCCTTAGCGATACGCTTGTAGAAATCCACGTTCACCGAATGGGCGACCACCGTCGCGCCTTCAGCGATGAACGCGCGCACCCCGCCGCTGTGGTCGAAGTGATGATGCGTGCTGACCAGCAAGCGGATCGGCTTGTTGGGAATCAGTTTCTTAACTTCGGCGATCACCGCCTCGGCTCGTGCGTCGTTCTGCGGACCTTCGATCACCGCGGCGTGGTCCTTGAACTCCACCGCGATACTGTGGTGCGAGCCGCCGCCTACCAGCCAAACTCCGTCCCCCAACTTTTCCGAAGCAACCTTGACGGTCGCAGCCGGCGGTGTGGCGTTGCGCACGGCGTCGGGTACGGTGATCGCTGCTGAGACTCCGGCTTGCACCGCGGTGATGTTCAGTTCGAGCGTGGGAAAACCGCCCTGTGATAGCACCATCCGGCTGGGATACTTGACGCCTCCGAAGTCGCGATAACCGGAATAGGCTGCCTCGACGTGCATGTCGCCGAGGACCACGTTGTCGCCCTCGCCAGCCGTGAGGCTGTCGGCGCCAAGGCCACCGATGATGAAGTCGTTGCCCGCACCCGCGGTGATCGTGTCGTCGCCGCCAACCGCGAAGTCGGTGGAGATCGCGGACCGGAGGAGGCCCTCGTCGAAGTCGAGTGAGCCGT
>CAYPHP010000272.1:1504-5900 GCA_964410045.1 uncultured Acidobacteriota bacterium
TCTCGACAGTTCCGTCGGCGGCGATCGTTCCCACCATGCGGCTCTTGCCTTGGGTGAAAGAGATCTCGGTGACCTTGCGATCGCCTATCTTGCGCGACTTGGCTTTGGCGCTGGCGGCCAGCGCCCCTTGCAGGAAGCCGTGCGGCGAGAGCCAGAGTTGCATCTGTCGGTCGGCGACGGCCACGGGGGGAGCGGGATTCACGGCTCCGGCCGGAGTCTGTCCCCAGGCCTTGTCGCCGCTCAAGAACTGAGTCGCCAGAGGGCCGGCTGGGCCCGTCACTTCCGTGCGCGACGATTGCGTCGGGTAGTCGAAGGTCCGGGTCAGGCTTCGCAATTCGACCCGCGGCCACGGCTTGTCCGGGCTGGGGTTTTGGCCCAGCGTAAACGTCGCACCGCTGCCGGTGAACTGAATCGTCTTGTGATCACCCATGGTTTTCTGGGCCTGCTCCAAAACACTGCGCGCGTTTTGAGCGGCCAGACCACAAGTCAGTAGAGTAAGGGCAAGGGCCAGGATTTTTCGCATAGCCGAGCAGTGTAGCACTGCTCCCAGGACAGATTGGTGTATACTCCAACAGCGCTTGGGGTTGCGAGTCAGTTTCTGAAAAACAAACAAACGGGGCCGGAAGGCTCCCATAAAAGGAGACTATGAAACAACGTTTTGTTGTCGCTGTTGTAGTGTGTCTGGCGCTGGTCATGATCGCGCCGTTGGTGGCGCAGGCGCCGCAGGGTCCGCCGACAGTGCTGCGGATCTATCGTGAAGAAGTGAAGCAAGGAAGAAATGCAGCGCATGAGAAAGTCGAGCAGGGTTTCGTGCGGGCCTTCGGCAAGACCGGAGTCGTCTACTACGGCATGGATTCAGTGAGCGGGCCGAACGAGGCTTGGTTTGTCGAACGCCACGAGTCTTACGCCGCACTGGAGAAACTGATCCAGGCCGTGGACAAGACTCCCGGGCTGGCCGCCGAACTGGCGCAACTTGACGCCCAGGACGGCGAGCATCGCTCCGGCTCGCGCGTGATGATTGCCACGCACAATCGCGGGGCCAGCTATCTCCCGGATCGGGTTCCTGCGCTGATGGCCAAAGCACGCTTCGTGCAGGTAACGATCATCAGGGTGCGTCCCGGGCGCCAAGCCGACTATTTGGCTACCGTGCGGGCCGTCAACGCAGCGCAGGAGAAGCTCGGCAACCAACAGCCCCGCAACCTTTACAACGTGGTGTCCGGTACAACCGGTCCCACTTTCCTGGCGTTCACCTTGCGGACCTCCCTGGCGGCACTCGATCCTCCGGCGACTCCGCCGTCGATGACATTTGCCCAAGCTATGGGTGGCCCCGAGGCTGTGGCCAAGAACAACCAGACGATTTCCGAGGTTGTGCTCAGCCAGGAGAACCTGCTCCTCCGAATCAATCCCAGGATGAGCCGTCCGGCGAAGGAAGTGTTGGAAGCAGATAGGGAATTCTGGGGACCCAAGCCCAAGGCCGCCGCACCCGCAGCGGCAGCCAAGAAGACCGCGCAGTAGGTAGAACTCGGGCATTTTCTGGGCGCGGGCGGCTCGCCCGCTCCCAGGCTAAGCCCGGGCTTCCTTCGGTTTCCCTACGTGAGCCCGGTTCGCCAGCCAGGCGCGCGACTCTTCCATCAGCGAATACGCCACCGGGACCAGCAACAACGTCAGCAGCAGGCAGAGCGTCTGACCGCCGATAATAGTGATGGCGATGGCGGCGCGCTGCTTGGAGCCTGCGCCGATCCCCATGGCCGTGGGGATCAGGCCCGCCACGATGGCGCAGGTAGTCATCATAATGGGACGCAGACGGACGTGGTTGGCTTCCACGATGGCTTCGCGCAACGCTACGCCCTGCTCGCGCAGACGGTTGGTGTAGTCAATCTGCAAAATTCCGTTCTTCTTCACAATTCCCAGCAACAACAGAACGCCTAGAGCGCTCCATAGGTTCAAGGTGTTGCCGGTGATCCATAGCGAGAACAGGGCGAAGGGCAGGCTGAGCGGGAGCGTCAGCATGATGATGAAGGGGTGCAACAAGCTCTCGAACTGCGCGGCCAGCACCATGTACATGAAGATGGACGCCAGCAACAGGGCCATGATCAGGTTCTTGCCCGTCTCATCCATGATCTTCACTTGGCCTGAGAAACGCGTGGAATAGCCCGGCGGGAAGCCCACCCTGGCGACGCCGGCCAGGGTGGCCCGGGCCGCCGAATCCAGGGCAGCGCCGCCGGCAGGCGCCGCGGTTACCGAGGTCGAGTACTGGCGGTTCAGGCGTTCGATACGCGTTGGACCGGCCCCTCGCTCGAGCGACGCGATGGAGTCCAGGCGAACCTGGCCCAGTTTGGTGGAAGGCACGATCAAGCGGGAAAGCATGTTCGGATCGTCGCGCTGTTCGGGCAGCAACTGCAGGGTGACGTCGTACTGTTCCGGCCCTTCCTTGTAGACCGAAACCTGGTCTTCCCCGGACATCATTAGGCGCACCGCGCTGGCTACGTCCGCCACCCGCACTCCCAGTTCGGAGGCCCGTGAGCGGTCAATCTTCACCTGCAGCTCCGGGCTGGCCAGATTCAGTCCCACGTCCACGTCGGCCAGGTCCGGACTCTTCTTCATTTCCCGGGCGGTCTTCTTGGCCAGGTCGGCCAACGTGATCAGGTCCGGCCCGAAAATGTTCAAGCGGATGGGGAGATTACCTTCGCCGCCGCCGCCTTGCTGCATCAGGCTGGCCATGGCGATCCGCGCGCGCACGTTGGGGAATCCGGTCATGAGCTGGCGGGCTTGTTCCGCCACCGCCTGGGAATCCAGTTTGCGCTTGTCCGGGTCGACCAGGCGGACCATCACGTGGCCATGGCCCATGCTGCCGTGCGTATACGGATAGACGAAGTCGATGCCCGGCAACGTCCGCAATTTCTGGGTGATGGCCTTGATCGGACCGACGGTTCCCTCCAGGGAAGCGCCCTCCGGGAGATCCACAATCACCTGAAACTCGCTCATATCGTCGCTGGGGATCCAGTCGCGGCCGACGCGCTGCGCGAAAAAGAACGTGGAGGCGAACACGCCGCCGCAGATCAGCAGAATCACGCCGCGATGGTCCAGCGACCAATTCAGGGCCTTGCCGTAGAACAGGTCCTGCCAGTGGAAGAAGCCGCTTTCCCGGCTGCCGTGATGCGCGCTCTTCTGGTTCCCATTGCTCTTCTTCAGCATCAGGGAACTCATCATCGGCGTCAGCGTGAAGCTCACCAGCAGCGAGACCATGATGGCGAAGGCCATGGTCCAGCCGAATTGGTTCACGAAGCGCTTGGCGAACCCGGTCATGAAGGCGATGGGCACAAAGATGATCACCAGGGAAAGCGTGGTGGCCATTACCGCCAGTCCGATCTCCTTGGTGGCTTCCACCGCCGCAAATTTGGGAGGAACATCCTTTTCTTCAATCCACCGGAAGATGTTCTCCAGCACGATGATGGCATCGTCAATCACGATCCCCACGGCCAGGGTCAGCGCCAGCAGGGTCATGTTGTTCAGGGTAAAGTCCATGTACCGCATCAGAGTGAAGGTGGCCACGATGGATGTGGGGATGGCCATCGAGGCGATAATCACCGTGCGGAGGTTGCGGATGAACAACAGCACCACCAGGCTGGCCAGCAAGCTGCCCAGCAACAGATGCTCTTCCAGGGCGGCGACCGAAGACTTGATGAACAGGGAATCGTCGCGCAGGGTGGTCACCCGCACGCCGGCCGGCAGCATCCGTTGGACCTGGGCCATCTTGGCCTTCACCGCGTCCACCACCTTGACGGTGTTGCTTCCGATTTGCCGGCGCACCTCGAGGATTACCACCTCGTGGCCTTCCGGATCACCGGCGCGCTGCAGCGCCGCGTAACTGCGAGGCTCCTCGGTGGTATCTTCCACGCGCCCGATATCGCGGATGCGGATCGGGGCGCCCTTGATGTTGGAGACGATGACGTCGTTGAACTGCTCGGCGGAATCCACGCGGCCCAGCGTGCGGACGCCGAATTCGCTCAACCCGCGGACCATGCGCCCGCCGGGCGCTTCGATGTTCTCCCGTTGCCGCGCGCGCGGCACGTCCTGCGCAGTCATGCCGTAGCCGGTGAGCTTGTCGCCGTCCACAAATACGCGGATCTGCCGGCGGCGTCCTCCGTTCATGGAGACTCCGCCCACCTCGTCCACCGTCTCCAATGCCCGGCGAATCTGCCGGTCGGCCAGCTCGGTCAGTTCGCGGACGCTACGGTCGCCGGAAACCAGGAAGGTGATGACCGGAGAAGAATCCGGGTCGGCCTTTTGGATCACCGGGGGCAGAATATTTGGCGGCAGGCTGCGGACGGCTCCGGCTACTTTCTCCCGGACGTCGTTCACCGCGGTGTTGATATCGCGGTCGAGCACAAACTGC
>CAYPHP010000273.1:0-5897 GCA_964410045.1 uncultured Acidobacteriota bacterium
TCGCCAGCAACGGCGCGGTGATCAAGTCCAGCGCCGGACGGAGCTACGTGCAGAATCTCCTGCCACACGCAGTGGCCCGGCGGGCCATCGGCCTTACGCGTCCGTGGCGGACCTTCACCATGCTGGCGTTTGACATCGAGGGCGAAGGGCAGATCATCATGGAGTCGTTGGACAACCGCACGCCGGGATTCTTGAGCTGGTACGAACGCAACAAGCCGTTCGTGCGGTTTCAGCCATTGGAGGACGCCCTCACCAGCGATCCGCTGCAAGTAATGTACAGCGGGCCGCTTGTGGCCATGCGCGAGATCGCTGAAGCGCTGGACGCCGCACCCTTCCGCAGCGAGTTTCAGTTGACCAAGACGTTCTACGAGGCGCGCGATCTGGGCATCATGGACCTGATCCATCCGTCGTGTTCGAAGGGCAGCGGGCTGAAAAATTGGGCGGAGTATCGCGGCATCCCTCGCGAGCAGATCATGGCCGTAGGAGACAACTTCAACGATCAGGAGATGTTGGAGTACGCCGGTGTTCCCGTGGTGATGGGCAACGCCGTTCCTGAGTTGCAGGGCGACGGCTGGCGCGTTACTCTGGATAATGACCATGCTGGGCTGGCCGTAGCGATCGAACGATGGGCCCTGGGCAAAGACGCTTCCTCAGCGGCTACTCCGCCTGCCGGAGCGTGAAGGCTTGCCGGCGGCCTTGGCCGTTTGAACCAGTAGACGGACCGCGCGGTTGACCGCCTCAGTGTCCGGAAACACGCTCATTAGATCAGGCTCGATCAGGACCAAGTTGGTGCCAGCCATCGCCCGGCGGTAATACTTCCCGCGCACTCCGTTCTCGAACACTCTTAGGTCGTATTCAGGTTTACTCAAATGACTTGTGGGGCGGCCCTCCAGGGCCGCGCCGGACCTCCCGGTCCGGCTCTTGCGGAACGTGGACGCCCGCCCCACGGAACTCTCAAGCATTTGCGTCAACGATCCATGAATTGGTTCCGTCATACACTATGGGGAGTATTATGCGCATCCGAGGCGCCTTCGGTTTCTTTCTGCTGGTTTCGGCATTGCCACTGGCCGCCGGCGAGTACGCCGTGCTGCGCAATGGCTATCGGATGCGTGTAGAGCGCCACGAGATCACGGAGAATGGCACGCGGCTCTATCTACCCGGAGGCGGTTGGGTGGACGTTCGCATTGACGACATAGCCCGCCTGGAACCGGAGGAGCCGGTGGCAGCGCCGCCGATGGCACTTGCTCCTGTTGCCGTGCTCTCACTGACCGACATCGTGCGCGAGAGCAGCCGCCGCAACGGTCTCGACCCTGACTTGATCCACAGTGTGATCGCCGCCGAGTCGGCGGGCAATCCGCGCGCCGTCTCGCCGAAGGGCGCCGCGGGTCTGATGCAGTTGATGCCCGGCACGGCGAGCTTGCTGAACGTAACCGACGTCTTCGATCCCACGCAGAACGTCGAAGCTGGCACGAAGTATCTCCGCCGCCTGCTCGATCAGTATGGCCACGACCTGGGCAAGGCTCTGGCCGCCTACAACGCCGGTCCCGGCAAGGTGGACGCGTACAACGGCGTGCCCCCATACCGCGAGACGCGCGACTATGTCGGTCGGGTGATCCGGAAGTTTAATGCCAAGAAGTCAGCTTCCCGCTGACGTTGCTGCGGCGCCGACAATCTTCTTCACCGCGTCTACCAGGTCCGACAGCAGGTAAGGTTTGGCCAGCATGGGAACCTTCACCGACGCCAGGAATGCGTCCAGACCCGGCGAAAGCAGGTCGCCGGTGATGACCAGGATGCGTTCGCGAAGTTGCGGGCGGTTTGCCAGCACCCACTGGATCACAAACTCGCCGCTGAGCTTGGGCATGCGCAGGTCCACCAGCAGCGCGTCGAAATCGTTCTCCACAATCTGCTTGATTCCCGCGTCGCCAGTCGGCGCTTCGCGCACTTCAAAGCCGTGCGGCTCGAGGACGTGGTGCACCAGCTCGCGCTGCGCCGCGTCGTCTTCGATCAGCAGGACTTTGTACTTTGACGCTGCCATGACTTAGGAACAGATTACACCAGAAATGTACCGATCGCCGAAGCAGCCAGTGGACTACTTTGGTTTCCTGCGAAGGCGTCCGAGCACGAAGAACGTGCCGACCGCGAGCAGCCAGGTCAGAAAGTACTGCCTGGCGCCCATGTCGTCATCTGGAAAGGTGAACTTCCAAGCCAAGCTCCAGGCGGCCCACATCAGAGAGGACACCAGAGACCAGAAGAGCAGATCCCGCATGGCGGTCTTAACGCGGTGGACCGGTGGGACGAGGTTGCTGGCCGAACCCGGGCAGTCCTGTGCCCGGTTGTCCAAAGCCCGGTTGTCCGAAGCCCGGCCTTGAGGGCTGACCGGGCTGCTGTCCAAACCCGCCCGGCTGTCCGGGCTGCATCACGCCAGGCTGGCCCGGCATTCCCGGCTGACCAGGAACACCCTGCCCGGGCACACCTTGCTGAGCTTGCTGCATCATCACCGGGTCGCGGCGGAAGTCGTAGACGAACTCCCACTCGTTGTATTGCTGCCGGCCGTTGTAGAGCTTGATGCTCTTCTTCTCGCTCTTACTGGCGACTCCGGCGATGCCCGTCCCGAAACTCGCGCCGCCGGCGCCCGGAGTCACGAACCCGCTGGTGGTGCCGCCGACCGTCGTGCCGATCCCGACGGTGGTAGGGAGTCCCATGGTGGGCTGCCCTGCTCCTCCGAGCTGCGGATTGAATCCCGACGTGGGCACGCCGGGCCCTGGCGTTGGACCGGGAAGGCCCGGCCGTGCCGGCTGCTGACCGAAGCCGCTGCTCGGTTGTCCGAAGCCGCTAGACGGTTGCCCAAATCCGCTTGACGGTTGTCCAAATCCAGAAGCCGGTTGACCTCCCGGCGAGGTACCTACGAGTCCCGGAGTGGCCGGACTTCCGGGTCCGCCAATCGTGCCCGCAGGCGCGGGACCGCCTGTGGCTCCTGCGGCTCCGGCCACTGACGGCGGAGCTTGCAGCACCGAATCTACCAACACGCCAGCGGGACCAATGTGCAGGAAACGCCATTCGTCCTTGCCGGTCATGGGATCGATCCAGCGCCGCCGCAGGAAACGGATCTGGTTGGTGTTTTCCAGTTCCTCGACCCGAGCCGGGAACTTGCGGAACTTGCGGAAGTAGAGTTGGATGGCGCGCTGGTAGTCTTTGCCGCGGAACATCAGGTCGTCTTCGCGGTCGCGCTGCGTCTCGAAGGCGGCTCGCGGCATGACCCGCGTCAGGGAGATCACGATCAACGCCGACATGAACAGGACCGTCAACAGCGCCCATCCCGCGTCACGGCGTTGCCGGCGTTGTTTCACGTCAGCTCTCCTGCAGAGGCAGTCTCTGTCGGCTCTTGGTCTGCGTGTCTTCCATATCGATGCTCGTCGGGTTGATCTTGACCACCTTATAGCGCTTCTTGACCAAGTCGCCTTCCTTAGCGATGAAGACGTCTTCGGGATCGGAAAGAAAAGCCTTCACCGGCGACTCCCCCGGAGCGCTGGCGAAGCCGAAGAACTTGAGAGGAATCGGCGGCGGTGGAGGGGGAGCGGGCGGCGTCACAGGACCGGCCGGCTGGGCAGGTCCGGTGACCACTGGGGCCGCCGGTTTGGGCGGCGGAGTATAGAACTGGAAAATGTTGCGCTCGCTGCCTTCGTACTTCACGCCCTGGACCTTGGCCAGCAGGTCGAGACGCAGCGTCGGATCGGCCGTGACGCTGGCCGCCGAGCGACGCTTACTCCCGGGAGACGTGGGCGCGGCAGCGCTGCCCGACTCGTTCATGATCTGAAACGCGCCTTGCCGATTGGTCGCCGAACTCTTTGGCGCCGCCGCCACCGGCCCGGGTCCTGGCCGGAATGCCAGAAACACGGAGGCCACGCCGACTCCGAGGAAGGCCAAGGCGAAGTACAGTTTTTTACGCTCGTTCTTCATGGCCTCAGTCTGCGGTCCTGCTTACGGTGACCCCTTCCGCGCCTCCTACCCTAAAGTATGTCACCAGCTTCAAGGCCAGCCGCACGATCTTTGTCTGCCCGGTGGAGACGCCCAGGCTGTCGACGGTCAGGAAGAGCGGCGACTGTTCGAGTCGGTTCACGAACTGCACGATCTTCGCATAATCGCCTTCCACACTGGTGGTGATGTCCACTGCAATCAGGTCGGGCCGGTTCTTCACTTCCGCCGCCGCGTAGGCCACCGAGCCCTTGCGAACTCCGGCGGACATGGCCAGCTTGTCCACTTCCTCCATGACCCGGGAATAGCCGGTGGTCTGAGGCAGAAACTTCGTGGTATAGAACTCGTCGCCTCGCGCCCGGGCGTCTGCAAGCGCTGCCTCCACTTTCTTCAAATGGGCCACTGCGTTCTGGCGATCCTTCAGATCCTCACGCAGCTTTTCGAGTTCGCCCTTCTGACCGGCAAAGGTCTGCCCGGCCGGCAGAAAGCCCAGGATGAAGAACAGCACATCCACCACCAGCAGCACCACCAGGGCGACCTGGACCACGCGCCGCCAGTCGCGGCGTCCTCCCCGGGTTTTGCCGGCCTGGCTATTTTTGGACATAGGAAACGCTCATCGACAGGCGGTACATGTTGTCCTGCTGGGCCTGATTCTCCACTTGAAACACCGGCCGGTAGAAGCGGTCGGATTCCTCCATGCGGTGGACCATGTCCAGCAGTCCGGCAATGCTGTCCGAGGCCGCGTCGAGTTGCAGATCCATCTGCAACTGGCCGGACAAGCCGCCGTCCTGCTTGACCACCGGACGTAACGACAGGATCTGGACTCGCTCGGGCATCAGTTTCTCCAGGTCCATGAAGAGCTGGGTCCAGGAGACGGCCTTTTGCCGGATCATGGAATTCAGAAAGAACGAGCGGTCGAGCACGTCCACGACTTCGGGCCGGTGCATGGTGTCTTCCAGACGCTTTTGCTCGCTTTCCAGACGAGCAATCTCCTGACGCAATGTGCCCATCTGCTGGGAGAGCATGCGTCCGCTGCGGTAATTGCGGACGAAGATGGTCACCAACACGATGGTGGCCAGCGTCAGCGTCGCGCCACTGAAGATCGCCAGAACCCAGAAGCGCCTGCGGTTCTCGAAGGGTTGCGTGGCCAGGTTCAGCTGGAGTCCGTGGGTCATGACGATTGGGCCTGCGCGGCAAGCATGCCGAAGATGCCGACAAAGGGTTCCTGCTCGGGCGACGCTCCCGGAATCACCAGCGGGCGCGGAGCTACCCCGAGATCGGATTCTACGCGCCCAAGCAAGGCAGCTTTCTCGGCGCCCAAGCCGCATTCGTAGATCCGCTCGACGCGGCCCTTGGCGCTGTCCTGGTAGAAGATGGCCGAAGAATAGACGTCTTGATCGAGTTCCTGAGCGTCACCCCACTCGGAAACGCGCAACATGTGCAGACGGCCTGGACTTTGAATGGCGATGGTCACTTGCGTCCCGTTGCTGCGGATGAGCATCGCGCCCGCATCCGGCTGTGCGCCAGGCACGACCAGGCTCAACCCGGCCAGCGTCGAAAGCGTGACGAGTCCGGGGTTGTAGCCCAGGTCTTCCACCAAGCTCTCGTATTGGCGGACCACCTCTCGCGGAGCCATCGCCGCTAACAGTTCCCGTCCCTGCACGCGGTAGGAAACTGCGGCGGTGTCCACATCAAACGGGACCGCCTTGCGAAGACGGAAGCGGATCAGGGTCACAATCTCCTCGGCTTTCGAGGGCATCTGCTCGACAGGAATCACGGTGACCCGCGCGCTGAGATCCGGAAGCAGTAAAGCAATATCGCCTCGCGTGCCGCGTCCGCGTCCGAGCGCCTCGAGCGCCGACGCCACCGCTGCCGCTACCGGCTCGACTTCAACAATGTTCTCCCGCACCGGCGACGGGCGGAGG
>CAYPHP010000274.1:0-5889 GCA_964410045.1 uncultured Acidobacteriota bacterium
TCCGGGCGTTGAAGCTGTGGCTCCCGTTACCACTGTGCCGGCGGCGTTCAAATACTCGACGTAGTTCGTGGTGTCGGTGGTCAGGCTGCCGCAAGGTGACGTGGCGCAAACCAGTCCCGCGGCAGTCGTCGTCGTGTTCCAGGTCAGGTTAGCGAGCTGGTCGAGCTTTTGCGCCGCCAGCGTGGTGGTCAAGGTGATGATCTGGCCGCCGGACTTGGTTTGCTGGGTCGCCAGGGTCACCAGCGCGGCCAGGGAAAACACCACCGTGGTAGAGATGACCACTGCCACCAGGGTCTCCACCAACGACGTTCCAGCCTGCTGCTTCTTCATGATTCCAGATACTCCTAACTTGCCCCTCATTGTTCGGTCCAGACGGTTCCCGTGAGCCGGTACACGCCGGTCCGTCCCGAGAGGGTCGTACAGACCGCCACCGGGGGCTTCAGTTTGCCCTGCAGGTAAACGCAGTTGGCGTCCACCGGGTTGCCGTTGGCATCCACTTGCACGCCCCGGGAGTTGAAGATCACGTATTGCGATTGCGAGACTGAGGTGCCGAAACCCGGAGGCGGAGAACTGATCCCGGAGGTGGTCAGCGATACGCCCGGAGGCAGCACGATCATGCCAGGATCGGTGGCCATGGTCCAGGTGGTGCAGGTCTTGGCCGGGCGGTTTGGAACGGAGCAACCCTCCATCTGGTACTGCCGGTTGGCGAAATCCACAGACACCCGGTATCGCGTGTCCGAGCTGGTGGCTGCGCCGCGGGCCTTCTGCGTGACCGCAGCAAGCTCTCGAGCCGCGGTATTGTAGTCGTAGCCGGCCTTGAAGGTCAGCAGATTAGACACTGCGAACGACGCCAGAATCAGGGTGATCGCCACGGCGATCACCATCTCCAGCAAACTGAACCCCCGCTCGCTACTGATCGCACACTGCTTGCTCGTCACAGAACCTCCCCCCGCGGACGCACGATCCGATCAGCTTCCATAGTATACGCCCACCGCCCCCTGTTTTGAACAGAGTACGGATGGTCTAACCCCCATGGTACTCCCAAGCATACCCGGGAAACCGCTTTCGGGGGATTACCTACGGTGGCACATTCCAAGTGGCAGAAATAAAAGGGCCTGCCGCTTGCGAGGACGACAGGCCCGAGTGAGGCGTCTTGGGGTAGTTCTTTGTGAGAACTACTGTATCGGGCAGCCCGCATTACAGCCAGTGAATAGTTCTTATGCTTTCGATTAACCAGCCGCAATTCGACGTGCGCCATCGCGCAACATTTCCCAGACCGCCATCAGGTCGCGAACGGACGTTCGCAGGTGGCCGATCGCCAGCCGGATGGTCAATTTCCCGGAAAGCCTCGTCTGCGAAAGAAACGTCTGACCGCCGGCGTTGATCTCTTCCAGTAGGGCGGCGTTCAAGTCGTCCAGACGCTCTTCCGGAACGCCTCGCGGCCGGGCGCGGAAGCAGACCAGCGAGAAGTGGGCCGGGGCCATGCGTTCCCAATCCGGATCACTGTCCACCCAGGACGCGAACTGCTGAGCCAAGTCGATGTGATGGCGCAACGCCTGGCGGACGCCCTCCTGGCCGAAGTAGCGCAGCACGAACCACAGCTTGAGTGCGCGGAAGCGGCGTCCAAGCTGGATGCCGTAGTCCATGTAGTTGTGCACCTGATCGCCTTCCTTGGTGGTCAGGTACACCGGCGGAACCAGGCTGAACGCGGCGCGCAGGGTCTGCGGATCGCGGGTGTAAAAAGCACTGAAGTCAAATGGAGTGAACAGCCACTTGTGCGGGTTGAGTACGATGGAATCCGCGCGTTCCCACCCGGCGAACAATGGCCGCTTTTCCTCCAGAATCGCGGCCGGACCGGCGTAGGCCGCGTCCACGTGCATCCATAGCGAATGGCGCGCGGCGATCTCCACGATTTCCCTTACCGGATCGACGCTGCCGCTCGATGTCGTGCCCAGGGTGGCGACCACCGCGCAAGGTCGCCAGCCATTGCGTACGTCTTCTTGAATGGCGGCATCGAGAGCGCCAGGGTCCATGCGGTAGTCGGCGTCGTGAGCGATGGCGCGGACGCCTTCCTGACCGATCCCCAGCGTAATGCCCGCTTTTTCGACCGAACTATGCGCCTGGTCCGAGCAATAGACGCGCAGACGTGGCCCGGCACCCATGCCCTTTTCGCGCGCTCCAATGCCAAGCCGCTCGCGCGCGGCGTGCAGCGCGCACAGCGTGGACACCGAGGCCGTGTCCATGATGATCCCGAAGAACTCGTCCGGCAGACCCAGCATTTGGCGGAGCCAGCCCATCACCACCTCTTCGAGTTCCGTCGCTGCCGGGCCGGTCTTCCAGACCATGGCGTTGACGTTCAGCGCTCCGCCCAGCAGGTCGCCAAGGATTCCCGGAGCCGATCCGGTAATCGCGAAGTAGGCCAAAAAGCGCGGGTGGTTCCAGTGGGTCACCCCGGGCAGGATCACGCGCTCAAAGTCGTCGAACGCCGCCGTCAGATCCTCGGGATGCTCAGGGGCCTGCCGCGGCAGCGCCTTGCGGATGTCGCCGGGCTTCACCTGGGCTACGACCGGGTAACGTTCGCTGTGTTGGAGGTAGTCGGCGATCCAGTCTACGAGACGGTGCCCGTGGCGGCGAAACTCCTCGGCCGGCATATCGGCAACCGGCGGCTTCATGTCAGCGTTCATTTTTTGCGAGGCCATTTGTCCTTGGCATAACACAGGTCATTCAGGTTGCAGGCCTGACAGTTGGGACGTCGCGCGGCGCATACTTGCCGTCCGTGCCAGATGATCCGGTGGGAGAAATCTATCCACTGATCTTGCGGAAGCAGCGCCATCAGGTCCCGCTCGATTTTTTCAGGTGTGGCTTGGCGAGTCAGATCCAGGCGGCGGCTAATACGGTGAACGTGGGTGTCCACCACGACTCCGGCAGGAATGCCGAAGGCGGTACCCAAGACCACGTTGGCGGTCTTGCGCGCCACGCCGGGGAGGGTCAGCAGTTCTTCCATGGTCCGCGGCACCCGGCCGGCAAAGTCATTCAACAACTTCTTCGCTGCGCCGATGATCGACTTGGACTTGTTGCGGAAGAAGCCCGTGGATCGGATGTCCTGCTCCAGGACTTCCTGGCGTACCGCGGCCAGGTCTTTCACCGTGGGATATTTTCGGAACAGGTCGGGCGTTACCTTGTTTACCCGCACGTCCGTGCATTGCGCCGACAGGATCGTGGCCACCAGCAGTTGCCAGGCGTTTCGGTGGGTCAGCTCGCACTTGGCCTGCGGGTAGGCCGCTTCCAAGCCCTTCAGGATTTCGGCAACGCGCTCCGGGGCAGTTCCCTTACGTGGTTTCTTGGGCACGGGAATCAATTATATGGAGAAATCGGAGCATCTTCCGGAATGCCTCCCCGCGGTGGCTGTGCTTCCATTTCTCCTCGGCAGTGACCTCGGCGAAAGTCTGATTCAAGGGAGGGAAGAAGAAGTACGGATCGTACCCAAAGCCGCCCGTCCCTCGCGGCTCTTCGAGGATCACGCCCGCGGCGGTTCCCCGGAACGTTGCCAGCACTTCCCCTTTGCGGGCCAGCGCGATCACGCAGGCGTAGGACGCGCCGCGAAACATCGCCGGCACGTCGGCCAGCGCCGCCAGCAACCGGGCGTTGTTCTCCTCGTCGGATGCCAATGGTCCGGCGAAGCGCGCGGAGTAGACGCCGGGGCCGCCCCGCAAGGCGGTCACTTCCAGGCCGGAGTCATCTGCTAAGACCAGACCGTCTGCGTGTCCACTGTAATACGACGCCTTCAGCCGGGCATTCTCCTCGAAAGTCTTGCCGGTCTCTTCACAGGGCGGGATGTTCTCGAATCCAGGCAGCGGCCGAACTTCAATGCCGGACTCCGCATGGCCAATGAATTCGCGCAACTTTCCGGCGTTGCCGGTGGCCGAGAAAACAATCTGCGATTTCACTTGGGTAGCACTGCGCGCTGGCACTCCATGATCTGGACGATGCCCTTACGGCCCAGCGCCAGCATCTGTTCCACTTGAGCTTGATCAAACGTTGTCTGTTCTCCGGTGGCTTGGAGCTCGATGAAGTTTCCCGAGCCAGTCAGGACCACGTTCATGTCCACCTCGGCGGTGGAGTCTTCTTCGTAGTCGAGATCGAGTAACGGACTGCCATCCACGATGCCCACGCTCACCGCGGCCACGGAATCCTTCAAGGGCATCGCCGCCAGGGTACCCTCTTCGACGCACCTGTGGAAGGCCCAGTACAACGCGACGTAGGCCCCGGTAATGGATGCGCAGCGCGTTCCACCGTCCGCTTCGAGGACGTCGCAGTCAATCCAGACGGTGTGCTCGCCGAGTTGCTCCATCGCGGTCACTGTTCGGAGAGAGCGCCCGATCAGACGCTGGATTTCATGGGTGCGCCCGGAGACCCGTCCGCGTGACGATTCCCGCGCCGATCGCGTGTTGGTGGCGCGTGGCAGCATGGCGTACTCCGACGTGATCCAACCTTTGCCGCTGCCGCGCAGCCAGCCCGGGACGCCCTTCTCGAATGAGGCGGTACACACCACTCGCGTGTGCCCGACTTCGATCAGCGCGGAGCCTTCCGCCTGGGGCATGAAGCCGGGATGGATTTTCACGGGACGCATCTGGTCGGGCCGCCGATTGTCGGATCGCATGGGCTCTTTACTTTATCGTGTTTCTCTGTGCTCTCTGTGCCTCTGTGGTGAATAATCAGTCTCATGAAACTCAAAGTCGCCGTGGCTCAGGCTACGCCGTGCGTTCTCGACTTGGCCGGCTCCGTCGCCAAGGCCTGCGAATGGATCGCCGATGCCGGACGCCAGGGCGCGCGCTTGCTGGCCTTTCCGGAAACCTGGATTCCCACCTACCCGTTGTGGTGCGACATGGGCTCATTCAGCAAGTGGAACCACGAGCCCGCCAAGCGGCTGCAGGCTCGCCTTCGCGCCAACAGCCTGGCATCCGGCTCGGCGGAACTGAAGGCGATCGCCGAGGCCGCCGGCCGGGCCGGTGTGGCCGTCGTGCTGGGAGCCAACGAGCGCGACGACCGTAACGGCACGCTCTACAACACGCTGTTCTTCTTTTCCAGCACAGGCCGCGTCCTGGGACGGCATCGCAAGCTGGTGCCGACCTTCGGCGAGCGCTTGGTCTGGGGCCAGGGCGACGCCGCCGGGCTGCGCGCCTACGACGACAATGGCCTGCGCTTCGGCGGACTGGTCTGCTGGGAGCACTGGATGCCGCTCTCTCGTCAGGTGCTCCACGCCGAGGGAGAGGTGGTCCACGTAGCGGCTTGGCCGCACGGCGGCGAGATGCACCAGGTCGCTTCGCGTCATTACGCTTTCGAGGGACGCTGCTTTGTTCTGCTGGCGGCTTCCTACATGACGCGGCAGGACATTCCCCCGGACTTTGAGATGGCCGACGACCTGGCCGGCGCGCCCGAGGTGCTGCTGCATGGCGGATCGGCGGTGATCGCGCCGGACGGCAGTTACGTTGCCGGACCGATCACGGGGTCCGAACAATTGCTGGTGGCGGAGATTGACACCGATCGCGCGGACCAGGAGAAACTGACGCTGGACGTCGCCGGGCATTATTCGCGCCCCGATCTGTTCGAACTTCGCGTGGACCGCCGTGAACTCCGCGCGTTTCAGGACAAATGAAGGCCCGCATCATGCACTTGTTAGGACTGGCCCTCTCAGCGTTGGTGACCTTCGCCATCGTGCTGACGGCCTACGTGGTGTTCTTCGAGAACTCGCTGGTCTACTTTCCGCAAAAAGGCGGCGTCGGTCCCAGTCCCGGGGAGGACGTGTTCCTGACCACCAGCGACGGCGTGAAGATCCACGGCTGGTTCGTAGCGCCGGCCGCCGCCAAAGTCACGCTGTTGTTGTTCCAC
>CAYPHP010000275.1:0-5859 GCA_964410045.1 uncultured Acidobacteriota bacterium
CTCCGCTTCGGCGGATGCGGCGGGGATCGGTTCCGACGGAACCGAAAAGCGGCTCTGGAGGACCGTGGCAACAGGCTTCTACCGAGGTGTGGCAGGGGCGACGGTAAGGACCTTCTCGGGTGCCGCCTGCGATGTGTTCGGCACGAGCTCCGCACAGACCAACCTCGGCGTGTTTACGCAGCCGAACGCGTACGGACTGATGCAGGACGCATCGGGCAATGCGGCGACGCCGAATACCGGGACGTACTACGGCGACGGGTTCCGCTACAACGCAGGCGTCGCGGCCTCCAATGCCGCGTGCACGGCGAACGGCACGGTGGTTCCGGCGAATCCGGCGCAAGGCATCATCCAGGCCACACCTGAAACGCTGGTGATGTCGCCGACCGTGGCGGCCTGCACCGGCTGCCATGACTCGAACTTGGCAATCAGCCACATGCGAGTCAACGGCGGATCGTTCTACGAGTCACGGACCGTTGCGGGCACGCGGATCGAGCAGTGCATGGTCTGCCACTCGTCGGGCCGCACCGCCGACACAAAGGTCGTCCACAAGGTCGGCCAGTAATCGATCGGGTGGCCGCAATCTCCGCGGCCACCTACCGCAACCGGCCCGGCAGTGGCAACACTGCCGGGCTTTCTTTTGTCGCCTTGGGTCAACCCGCGCCGCGCGGGAATACGGCAGCATCGCTGCCTGCATTGATCTGGTGCATCTAGGGGGAATCGAGTGAAACACACCGCAGCGTTACTTGGACTTTCTTCAATCCTGATTCTGACCTCGGCACACGCGGCGACCGAGGCGCCGGGGAGGGCCCCGACGCAGGCCACATCGCCGGCAGGCTCACCGGCAGCGGCACCAAAGAAGGCGCCGCCACAACCGCCGAAGGTCGACCTCAACAACGCCAGCAAGAAGGAACTGATGACGCTCCCAAGCGTTGGCGAGGCGGAGGCTGACAAAATCATTGCCAACCGGCCATACATCAGTAAAGTTGACCTCGTGACGAAGGCGGGCCTGCCGGAAGGGTTGTACTTGGCGGTCCGGGACCGGGCAATCGTCAATGACATGAAGAAAAAGCCAGCGGCGAAGAACGCGCCAGCGCAGAAGTGAGGGAGTCAGGTATGAGGCGTCTGTTGGTTGGGTGGGGCGCGTCCGTTCTCGTGCTGGCGGCGCTAGTCGGGTGCGGAGGCGGCGGTTCGAACGGAGTCGTCGGCAATCCGACACCACCGCCAAATCCGCCGTCCGCAAACTCGGCAATCGTCGCTGCGGCGGCCAATCCCGCCAACGACACCTCGACCAACTCTTCGTCGGCGTTCAAGGTTCTGCAGGACAACGGCATTCCGGCCGTGGTGGTGGCCGGCGCGCCAGTGGTCAACTTCACTGTGTTTTCTGACGGCGCAGTCAAGCAGGGACTGACGCTCAGCAACATCTCTCTCGCGATCGCGAAGCTGGTCCCAGGCACCAACGGCGAAATCGACCAGTGGCAAAGCTACGTCGTGCGCACCGAGACCACGACCGGCAGCAACAACGTGGGGCCTCCCCCCTCCGGCGCTCCGGTGCTGGCCTCGGCCCAGCAGGCGACGACCGACCCGAAGCCCGCCAGCCAGACAAACCAGCTCGTCTTCAACGCGGCGGGCTATTACACGTACACCTTCAGTACCGACATCACGGACCCGACGAGGACGGGCGGCGTGGTCTTCGAGCCCGGCCGCACGCACCGGATAGCGATCCAGCTCAGCTACAACAACGCCGCCGGGCAGGCGGTGAAGGTCAACCCGTACTTCGACATTACGTTCGATGCGAACGGCCGCTCGGTGCAGGTGACGGATCCGAGCAAGACGCGCGTGATGGCGGACGTGTCGTCGTGCAACGGCTGCCATGACAAGCTGGCCCTGCACGGCGGTGGCCGCGTCGACACGCAGTACTGCGTGATGTGCCACAACCCCGGCACGACCGACGCCAACAGCGGCAATGTGCTGACGATGCAGACGATGATCCACAAGATCCACGCCGGCCGGCTGCTGGCGAGCGAGATCGCCCAGGGCGGCGAGAACTACGTCATCTGGGGACATAACGCCAGCAAGCACGACTACTCCGAGGTCGGCTTCCCGCAGGACTTGCGCAACTGCACGGTCTGTCACACCGCGGCCAATCCGAATACGCCGCAGGGTGACAACTGGAAGACGCGGCCGAGCAAGGAGTCGTGCCTCACCTGCCACGCCAGCAAGGCAGGCTCGGACTTCGACGCAGAGCACATCGACTTCGCGTTGCAGCTCGTCGGGCCGAACGCAAAGCCGACGGACATCAGCAATGCGGACTGCGCGTTCTGCCACCGTCCCGGCACCGCCGTTTCGCCCGAGCGCGTGCACTGGAACCAGAATGAGGAGAACTCGGCCAAGTACAAGGTCAACATCGAGAGCGCGACGTTCAACTCGTCGGCGCGAACGGTGACCGTCAAGTACTTCGTCGCGGACACCACGAAGAACAACGCAGCATGGAATCTCGTGACATCGGACTGCACGGGATCCGGTCCTTCGCTGACGTGCAGCAACACCACGCAGTTCGGCAACCTGCGCTTCTATCTCGCCTACCAGAATCTGGTCGGGCAGCCGACCACGGTCACGGAGTTCTCCGCCTACAACAACGGCGGGAGTGGAGCCAATGCCTACATGTACAAAGGCGTGAATGACGGCAGCAACCACTACACCATCGACATTCCAGTACCGGCGGATTCGGCGACCGCGGTCGCGCAGGGGACTGCGCGCATCGTCGGCGTCGGCCAGATCAAGGAACTGAAGCTCGACGTCAAGTCGGCGCTCGACCCGCGGCCGCCGGTGTCGCCACCGACGCTGATCAACGTCGTGGCCAGGCACACTCATGCCGATGTCGTGCTGTCGGGGTCGTTGAACGCGCGGCGTCAGGTCGTCTCGAACGACAAGTGCAATGTCTGCCACGGCGCGCTCGGGACGACAACCGGTTCCAACACAAAGTCCGAGGCGTTCCACGGCGGTGCGCGCAACACGGTGGAAGCCTGCGTGCTTTGTCACGATCCGAACCGTTTCTCGTCGACCGTGATGGCCGATGGGCGTGCGCTGAGCGAGAACTATTCGTTCAAGCGGATGATCCACGGAATTCACGGAAACTCGAAGCGGACCGCACCGTTCACGCACGGTAACCTGGTGATTGGTGCGTTCAGCAAGGACGGCATCCTGGGACCCGCGGGCGGCGCCACGAGCGGTTCGTCTTCGGCCGCGCCGCTGGGAACTCCAGCGATACCGTTTGCGGCGACGCCGCTTGTCGCGCCCGGATCTCCGTTCGGCGCGGATGTGACGAACTACGCCGCCGAGGTCGCCTACCCCTCGCTGGGTCTCGACTGCAACGCCTGCCACGTCAACAACTCGTGGCGCACCGACAGCGGCACGGTTGGCTCTGTCGTCGCGAAACCGCTGCTGGGAGCGGCGACTCCGCTGAACGTCGACACCAACCCACTCAACTGGCTGGTGATCACGCCGAAGGCCGCGAGCTGCACCGGGTGCCACGACTCGGCCAATGCGATCAATCACGTCGTCGGAACGGGCGGCTCGGCATTTGGCCAGGCGACGCAGGCGCAGGCATTCCAGGCGCAGGAAAGCTGCGCGGACTGCCATGCGCCAGGAATGCCGCGTGGGGTGGACGTCGTGCACGGACAGAAGTAGCGGGGCACGCCGGACACACCGGAAGGCGTGACTGGCGTGCGAGTTCTGAGGGGGATTCGAATGCGGATGAGAAGCGTGTTGCTCGCAGTCTGCCTGGGCCTGCTTGCGATCGGTGCCCGGGCTGCCGACGAGGGCGGGCCTTCGGCCAAGTGCATGATGTGCCACGGCGGCGACTACGAGAAGATGGCCCGCTCGAAGCACGCGGTCGCGGCCGACAGCCGCAACTTCGGCTGCATCGGCTGCCACGGCTCGAGTTCCGACCACGCCGACAACCCGACCGAAAAGCGGCCCGACCAGGTGTTCAAGGGCAAAGGCGCCGTCGCCGGGCAGGAGGCCAGTGACGCGTGCCTGGCATGCCACACGACGGCTACGCCGAAGCAGGTGCTGCTGTGGGCCGGCAGCACGCATCCAGAGTCCGGCGTCGCCTGCAACAACTGCCACACCATCCACACCAATCGCGACAAGCTCTTCAACAAGGCCGAGCAGCCTACAGTTTGCTTTGCCTGCCACAAGGATGTCCGCGTCCTGACCAGCCGCCCTTGGCGGCACCCGATCCAGGAGGGCAAGGTGGGCTGCTCGGATTGCCATGCGGTGCACGGCTCTGCGGGGCCCAAGCTCGTCAAGCGAGACACGGTTAACGGTACCTGCTACACCTGCCACGCGGAAAAGCGCGGTCCGTATGTGCACAACCACGAGCCGGTGCAGGAAAACTGCGCGATCTGCCACAACCCGCACGGCAGCAACATCGCCGGAATGCTGGTCGCGCGCGACCCGATCCTGTGCAATCAGTGCCACACGCCGCACACGGCGGGAGGCGTGGGCGCGCTGCGTGGTCAGCCCGGCGTGCTGCCCCCGGCGGTGCCGCCGCAGACGGTGTCGGCGGTGACGCCGCTGTCGGGCGGAATCAATACCGTGAACATATGGCAGGGGCGCAGTTGCCTGAACTGTCACACGCTGGTCCACGGATCGAACAATCCGGCAGCAAAGGCTCCGGTGCCTTCGAACCTGTTCCGCTGATCTCGGAGTGACGCCATGACATCAAACCAAGTCCGTGCGTTTCGCCGCACCGCGATCGCCGTTGCCGTCTGCGCCGCGTGCGCAAGCGTCCAGGCGCAGGAGAAGAAGGAAGAAGCGAAGTCGCCGGTGGAAACCAGGGCGACCGTTGAAGCCGGCGTTGCGGCGACATCCGGCGATGACTTCGACAAGGCGTTCTGGGGCCAGTACAACGGGATGCGCAACCAGGATGTGTTCGGCATCCTCAATTTCGACTACAGCCGGCGCGACGCCTCGACCGGCACATGGCTCGATATCGTCGGCAACAACCTCGGCCTGCAGACGCGTGAAATCGGTCTCCAGTGGACGCGCCAGGGCGACTGGGGACTTGGTGCCTCGTACAACGAACTGTTGAGCGTCAATCCGTACACCGTCAACACGGCGGTGCAAGGTACCGGCACGACCACGCCAACCTCGAATTACCTGTTCGGCGGGCCGGGTACCGGCGGCGACACCGAGCTGGCGACCAAGCGCAAGGCTTTTGGACTCACGGGATCGAAGTGGTTCGGCGGAGAGTTCCAGCTCGAGGGCGATGTCACCAGCGAGAACAAGACAGGCGCGCAGCTGTTCGGCGTCGGCAATCAGTGCCCCGGCGCTTCGACATCGCCGTGCAGCTTCACGCCGGGCTCGACCGCCGGATTCGGCGTGCTGTATTTCCCGCTGCCGGTCGACTACAACCACACGCAGGTCAATGCGCGGCTCAACTATGCGGGGTCGAAGCTGCAGCTCTCGGGCGGCTACTACGGTTCGTTCCTCAGCAACAACTTCGGTGCGCTGAACCCCGGGATTCCGTCGATCCTGAACAACGCGACCGGTCAGCCGCTGCCGGCAGGTGCGGGCGTGCAGGCTTATCTGGGGCAGCCGGTGGCGGCAGCGCCGGAAAACTCGTTCAACTATGTCGACCTGACAGGCGCCTATGCGTTCATGCCGGAGCTGAAGGGCAACTTCAAGCTTGCCTACTCGCGGGCGACGCAGAACCAGGAGTTCACGGGTGCGGGGTTAACCGGCGCACCGGCGGGTGTGGGCAACCTTGGCGGCGAAGTGACAAGCACGCTGGCGCAGGTGCGTGTCGTCGGTAATCCGATACCCAAGCTCTCGATCGTCGGCGAATATCGCTAC
>CAYPHP010000276.1:0-5829 GCA_964410045.1 uncultured Acidobacteriota bacterium
GAACGATCTGGACCGGCAAGGTCGCGTCCATCTGGGCCGTTTCCGACCGAATCCATTCCGAGACCGTCTGGGCGCTGAGTGAGCTGCGGACCAGGAGCGTGGCCCGCCTCGGTGAGGTCGAGCGCCAGGAAGGGTCGCCGGTGGAATGCTTCCGGACAACGTAGAACTCCGGGTCGGCCTGAGCGGCCAGTCCGTTGTTGCGGACGTCGCGGGCCACTCCGATCACGGTGAACCAAGGATCCAGTTTGATTCGCTTTCCCAATGGGTCTTCGGCAGGAAACAGGCGGCGCGCCAGAGAATCGCTCAGGATCACCACGTCCTCCGTCGACCAACGATCCTGGTCCTGGAAGGCGCGGCCCTTCAGGATCGGGATGGCCAGCGCGGAAAAATAACCCGGGGTGATCATCCGCCAGGCGACCATGTCGCGAATGCCCGGTTCCATCGGCGGGCGTCCTTCGACGTCCAAGGTGACGTAGGGGCGGACGTGCATCTGTCCCGCCGGGGGCACGGAATCGCTTAGGGCCACGGCGGAGATTCCCGGCAGCCGCGCCAGGCGTCCCTCTAACTCTTCGAAGAATGCCGCCTGCCGTCCGGCGTCAGGGTAGTTGTGGACGGCCAGCGCCAGGTCGGCCGTCAGGACGGTCTCCGGTTCCATGCCCAACGGAACGCGTTGCAGATTCCACAAACTGTGAAGCAACAGGCCGGCTCCGGCCAGCAGAATCACGGAGACGGCGAACTGTGCGGCCATCAGGAACTGTCGAAAGAAGTGGCGGCTGGGACCGAGAGCCCGGCTGCCGGCGAGTCCGGCGAAGCGGAACGGATGTTCGAAGGCCGGGGCCAGCCCGAACAACGCGCCAGATACCAACGATGCGCCCACGGTGAATACCAGCACACGAAGATCGAGCGTGGCCTGGTCGAGACGGGGAATCCCTTGTGGAGCAATCAACACGAAAAGCTTCAGCAGCAAGCCGGCCAGCAGGCATCCGGCAACGCCGCCGATTAGGGCGAGCGCCAGGCTTTCCGTAAGGGTCTGGCGGACCAGGCGGCTGCGCCCGGCGCCGAGTGCCGCGCGGACGGCCATCTCTCTGCGCCGCGCGGCGGCGCGAGCCAGCAACAGGTTCGCAACGTTGGCGCAGGCGATCAGCAGGACGGCTCCCACGGCGCCAAGGAGCATCAAGGATGCTAAGCGGGCATCCTGAACCTGGCGGTCGCGGACCGACCGCACCCGCAAACCAACCATCTTCTGAAATCGTGGCGGGACGAAGGTTACCGACCGCTGATAGAGCGGCTCCAGTGCCGCCTTCGCCTGCTCAGGCGTTACGCCGGGCTTCATCCGGGCGAAGGCGCGCAGCACCGCGCCTTGAGGCCGTTGCTGGGCTCCCAACGCCTGCGGCATCATCACATCAGCGCGGGCTAGGTTGGGCAGTTCGAAATCCGCAGGCAGGACTCCGATAATCGTCGCCGGCTGCCCATCCAGCGAAATGGTCCGGCCGGCGACACTGGGATCGCCGCCAAAGCGGCTGTGCCACAGCCCGTGCGAGATCAAGGCCACGCGCGGCGCGTTGGGCCGGTCCTCGTCGGCGGTGAAGTTGCGGCCCACCACCGGCTGGATTCCGAACACCGGCAGGAACGTCGATTCCGCGCGGACGCAACTCAGGCGCACCGGGTTCTGCTCGCTCAAGTCGCAGTCGGCGCTGCCGCTATAGGAGGTGAACCCTTGGAACGCGGTGCGCTCCTGACGCCACTCGAGGTAGTCGGGGCCGAAGACGAACTCGGTCGGCTCGATGGGCGCGGTCATGCCCAGGGAGACCAGTTCCTCCTCGTGTGGGTAGGGAAGGCTGCGGAACAGGATGCGATCAACCACGCTGAAGACAGCGGTAGACGCGCCGATGCCCAAGGCCGCGGCCAATACTGCCGTAAAGGTGAAGGCTGGTTTGCGCCCGAAGCCGCGGAGGGCGTAACGCAGGTCTTGAACGAAGGTCCCCAGAAAGTTCATAGACCTAGAGACACCGGGTACCGTCGACCCGGCTGACTATTTTTTCGGGGTCGGCGGAGGCAGGACGAAGATCACTTCACCAGGCCGGGCCAGCTTCATTTCCTGGCGGGCCACGCGTTCCACCTCGCGAGGATCGTTCCGCAAGGCATCGACGCGCCGGGACAGACGCATGTTCTCGAGGGTCAGGCGGTGGATGTCATCGCGGAGGGCTTGCGCTTCCCGTTCCCGCTCGCGCAGCGCCAGGTAGCCGTTGGGACCGACTACCAGGTACCCCACCCACAGGACCACGAAGCTCGCAATCATCAGCGTCAAATGGCGGCGCAGTGTGGCGACCAGGGGACTTCGTCCTATGAACCGAACGCGAATCGCTTTCCCTCCTCAACCAATACTTCAAGGTCTTGCTCGCGGCGGGCCTCCGCGTATACCCGGCAAACCGGCTCGGTGCCCGACAGGCGAAACAGTACCCAAGACCCGTCATCGAGGACCAGCTTGAGGCCGTCGGTGCGAACCACATGGCGCACCCGCCGTCCCGCAAACGATGCAGGATCTGCCTTCAAGCGCTCGATAAAGGCTACTTTAACATCTTCTGTCAGGCGCAGGTTATGGCGGACCGGGTAATAGGCCCCGACTTTGGCGAATAAGGTATCAAGTTGTGCACGGAGCGGCGCACCGCGGCGCGCCACCATCTCCGCGGCCAGCAGACAGGCCAGGACTCCATCCTTTTCTGGAACATGGTGGCGAATGGACAAGCCGGCGCTTTCCTCGCCGCCGATCACAACCTTGTCCTGCTTGATCAACTCGCCGATGTACTTGAAACCCACCGCGGTCTCGTACAGAGGCAGCCTTAAGTGTTCGGCGACGGCGTTGATCAGGTTGGTGGTGGCTACGCTCTTGGCCGCGCCGGCATCCCGCCAACCGCGGGTCTCCACCAGGTAGTCGAAGAGCAGGGCGATCAAGTGATTCGGAGAAATGAAATGACCGCCGGCGTCGACCACACCGAAACGGTCGGCATCGCCGTCCGTGGCCAGGCCCAAGGCGGCCCCGTGCTCTTCCATGGCGTGTTCCAGATCGTGAAGGTGCTCGTCGGCAGGCTCCGGAGCGTGTCCGCCGAAAAGCACGTCGTGCCGGTCGTGGATGGTGGTGATGGGAATCCCGTGATCGCGCAACAGGCGGTCCAGATAGCCGCGGCCAGCCCCGTACAGAGGATCGAAAACCAGCTTCAGGCCGGCCTTGCGGATCACGTCCAGATCCACCTTGCGCGCCAAATCAGACAGGTAGGCCGGTCGCAGGTCCACCGGCTCGATGGTTCCGCCGCCTTTTCCCGTGCCGCGACCCTCTTCAATGAGCCGCTCGATCTCCCGAGTCACCTCCGGCAAGGCCGGAGCGCCGTCCGCGGTCGAGAACTTGATTCCTTGATACTCGGGAGGATTGTGCGACGCCGTGAAATTGACCCCTCCGTCGGCCTTCAGGGCCATGATCTGCGACGCGATCGCCGGGGTCGGCGCAGGTTCCTGGCAGAGCAGCACGCGAATGCCGTAGCTGACACCGACCTTTGCCGCCAGGTCCGCAAACTGCGGCCCCAGGAAACGAGGGTCGTAACCGACAATCAGCGATGGCACTCGGCCGGAGGCGTGGGAGGACACGTACCGGCAGATCCCTGCCACGGCACGCTGCACGTTGGCGTAGGTGAACTCATCGGCGATGATAGCGCGCCATCCGGACGTACCGAACTTGATCATGCTCAAATGTTACACTCGGGAGGCATGACGGACAAAGTCGTTGTGTTGGTGACCTGCTCGAGCGCCGAGGAAGCCGGCCAGATCGCCAAGGCCATCGTCGAGCAGCGGCTGGCCGCCTGCGCCAACATCGTCTCCGGAATCCGCTCCATCTACCGATGGGAAGGCAAGGTCCAGGACGACCAGGAAACGCTGCTGATCATCAAGACGGCGCGGGAGCGCTTCGCGGCCTTGCGCGACGCCATCCAGAAGCTGCACAGCTATTCCGTGCCGGAAATCATCGCACTGCCCATCGTTGACGGGGCCGAGAAATACCTCAACTGGATTCAAGAATCGACGTAGGGCGGGCCCCCGCGCCCGCCCACCTCAGGCCAAGGCCTGTTCCAGGTCCGCAATAATATCCGCCACATCCTCGATCCCGGCTGATAGCCGTACCAACCCATCGCCGATACCCATTCGAGCGCGTTCGTCAGCGGTCAAGTAGGCATGGCTCATGGTCGCCGGGTGGGCCACCAGGGTCTCGACTCCTCCCAGGCTTTCGGCCAGCGGGAACAGCCGCAGGGCCCGGAAGAATTTCCGGGCGATGTCCACGGAGCCCAGGTCGAAGGACAACATGCCGCCGAACCCGCTCATTTGGCTCCGGGCCAGCGCGTACTGGGGGTGGTCGGGCAAGCCGGGGTAGTAGACGCGTTTCACCTTGGGTTGGCCCTTCAGCCACTGAGCGATCGCCAAAGCATTCTCCGAGTGCTGGCGCATTCGCACCGCCAGCGTCTTGATGCCGCGCAACACCAGCCAGGAATCGAAAGGCCCGAGGATCGCTCCAGCGGCCTTCTGCAGGAAGCGGATCGGCTCGGCGTCCTCGGCGCGGGCCGCCACTACGGCCCCTCCGATCCCGTCGCTATGGCCGTTCAGGTACTTCGTGGTCGAGTGGATCACCAGGTCGGCGCCGAGTTCAAGAGGACGCTGGTAATAGGGCGTCAGGAACGTATTGTCCACGGCCACGCGCAGGCCGTGAGCCCGGCCCCAAGCGGCGGCGGAGCGTAGATCGATGATCTCCATCAGGGGATTGGTGGGGCTTTCGAGGTAGAGCAGGCGTGTCGACGGCCGAAGGACGCGATCCAATTCCTTCGCATCGTTGACGTCCACATGACTGGCTTCGATTCCGTTGCGCTCCATCACCCCCTTCAAAAGGCGGATGGTGCCCCCGTACATGTTGGTCTGGCTGATGATGTGGTCACCGGGGTTCAACAGGCGAACCACGGCGTCAATGGCGGCCATGCCCGAGGCAAACGCCAGTCCCACGGCGCCGCCTTCGAGCGCAGCCAGATTCTGCTCGAGGGCTGCACGCGTCGGATTGCTCACCCGCGAATAGAGGTATCCCTTGTTCTTGTCTATGTCCTCGTTGGCAAATGTCGAGGTCTGATAGATGGGTGTGACCACGGCCCCGGTGGCCGGATCAGGGTCCTGACCGGCGTGGATGGCGCGGGTGGAGAATCCCGTGTGACTAGGCATGTCTGGCATGGGGACGAACCTACCGCACCTTAGCGTTGAGGGTCAAACAATACCGGCGCATGGTAAGATTCAACTTATGAAGTACCTGACATTCGCATTTCTGCTTGCTGTCTTTGTCCTTGCCTTGCCTCTGGGCGCCGCCGAAAAGTACACCGACATCAAACTGGTGGTCACCGACGGCGAGAAGGGGACTCCGGTGCCCCGCGCCGCGGTCACGTTGAGGTTCGCCAAGGAAAAGCGGCTGCGCAAGGACGAGAAGTTCGAATGGGACGTCAAGACCGATGGCCGCGGCCTGGTAACCATCCCCTACGTAGCCTCCGGCAAAGTCCGGCTCCTGGTTTTCGCCAAGGGCTACCAGACGTTTGGCGAGGATTTCACTATCGCCGGCGCGGAACAGACCATCGAGGTAAAGCTCAACCGTCCCGGGGGCCAATACTCCGCTCACGACACCGCCGAAGAACGTAAAGAGAAACAGAAAGATCCCAAGAAGCAGTAAACATTCTCAACTGTCAGTGTTTGCGAAATGCGCTGAAAGCCAATAAAAATGGGCCTTGGAGCGATGTGGGGAAGCAAGTTGCTGCGTCG
>CAYPHP010000277.1:0-5777 GCA_964410045.1 uncultured Acidobacteriota bacterium
GGGTCGTCCAGAACCTCGGCCACGTTGCGGACCTTCCCGCAGGGGATCCCGGCTTTCTGCAAAAGCGCGATCCATTCATCGGTCGTCCGGCCGGCGATCACCGGCTCAATCATGGCTGAAAGTTCTTCGCGGTGCTGAACGCGCTGGGCGCTGGTCCCGAACTTGCTTTGAAAGTCTCCGTCCTGCGGAAGCCCGCACAGGCCGCAGAAGCGCTTCCACATGCCCTCGGTCCCCACCGCGATAATCACGTGCCCGTCGGAAGTCTTGTAGGTCTCATAGGGAGTGATCATCGAATGCTGGTTGCCGCGCCGCTGCGGGATCTTCCCGCTGGCGAAGTACCCTTGCGCCTGGAAGCTGAGCAGCGCCACCTGGCCGTCCAGCAGCGATACGTCGATCCACTGCCCCTGCCCGGTCTTTTCCGCTACGCGCAGCGCCAGCAGGATCCCCTGGCAGGCGTACATTCCCGCCACCAAGTCGGCGATCGAAATACCGACCTTGGTGGGCGGGCCGTCGGGAAAGCCGGTCAGGCTCATCAGGCCGCCTTCACCCTGGGCCACCGCATCGTAGCCCGGAAGGTCGCGCGACGGTCCCGTCTGCCCGTAGCCGGTAATGGAGGCGTAGACCAGCCCGGGATTCTCCTTGCGCAGTTCCTCGAACCCAAGACCCAACCGCTGCATGGTTCCGGGCCGGAAGTTCTCCAGGACAATGTGCGAACGGGCGGCCAGCCGCCGGGCGATCTCCAGGCCGTCCGGTGATTTCAGGTTGAGCGTGATGCTCTTCTTGTTCCGGTTGACACTGAGGTAGTACGTGGCTTGATCGCCGAGAAACGGCGGCCCCCAGGCGCGGGTGTCGTCGCCCTTCGCCGGATCCTCCACTTTCACGATTTCGGCGCCCATGTCGCCCAGCATCATGGTGCAAAACGGTCCCGCTAGGACCCGAGTGAAATCGAGGATACGAACGCCTTCCAGAGGTGAGTTCATAACTCTGCGAAACAACGGGTATTGGGGATCCGAAAGAACCGGACGGGCCGGGGGGCGGGGTCTAACCGGCGGCGCGAAGGCCGCATGGATTCTTTCGGCATCCTTGCGGCCTCCAGTTTACCGCCACGAGTTCAGTTCGTCCAACTGCCCTTCTGCTCCTGGCAGTGGATGCAGTACTTGGCCCAGGGAACCGCACGCAGGCGCTTTTCGGAAATCGGCTGCTCGCACTCCGCGCAGATCCCGTAGGTGCCATTCTGGATGCGGCGGAGGGCCTCGTCAATCAGACGCGCCTCTTCGGTGCTCGCGGCGTTGCGCTTCAGGAACAGCCACTCTTCGTGGCTCTGCTCAGCCATGTCCCCCGGGTCGTTGGGTTCCAGACTCCGCGCCACCACGGCGGTGGCCGGCGTGCTGCGGAAGCGGTCCAACTGCCGCGCGCGCTCCTCCAGGAGTTCCTTGGAAAAGGTCTGTTTGCCGCGTGGCGCTTTTGCTACGGGCTTGGTAATGGTCTTGGGCATGACTTTTCCCGCCTTCCGATCATTCTTCTTCTTTGTTCTGTCCAGATTCATTTTCGGCCGTCCGCCGGTTCCTCAAAGTACACGCATACCGCCAAGGCCCAACGGTTCGTCGATCCTGCATTCCGGGCCCTTCCCTGCACTTAGACGGCCACAAAGGCCGTTTGCGTTACACCACTCGAACCTAGGCCGACCGGTGTTACCGAGGGGTCCTGGAGAAAAGCGTTCCCACGGAATCGATCAACGAAGCCGGGCCGGGAAAGAACATCAACTCTTTTACAATCAACAAGTAAGGCGCCGGTTTCGATCATTCCGCCCTGCTCGCGACATGCTAGGGGGGTAATCCGAGGCGGAATAGTACCACAGGTACCAACCGAATAGCAAGTATTTCGAACTCGTCGAAGACCCTCAGGATGGACCAGCAGCTCCACCGCCGAATGCCCGAGAGTGTCAAATCCCCCAGTTGAAGTTTGAAAAGGGACGCCGACCCCTACCGAAGTCTCTGATCCCACGTGCGAGTCAAAAGGAGTGGATCGTTCGCCGTAACCGCCATCCCTCGAAAGCCCCCGGTGCTCCTACGCGGAGTGGACCTGGTCAACTCCAAGGTGAGAGGAATCGAGCGAGAATAGCCGGATGAAGACCAAGCTGTACGAATCGCTGGCCGAATGGTGGCCGGTCATGTCCGCGCCGGAAGAATACGAAGAAGCAGCGGCGATCTACGGAGAGCACTTGGCTCAATCTGGCGATTCTCCCGCGAAGACGGTCCTTGAGCTTGGCAGCGGGGGCGGCAATAATGCCTTCTTCCTGAAACGGCGGTTCAAGATGACCCTCGTGGATTCGTCTGCGGGCATGCTTGCACACAGCCGCAGGCTCAATCCCGAGTGCGATCACCACGAAGGCGACATGAGGACTTTTCGACTGGGTGCTGGCGGCCAGTTCGATCGCGTGTTTATCCAGGACGCGATCTTCTACATGGTCGATCTCCAGGAGCTTCGTCAAGCCATGGAGACCGCGTTCTTTCACTGCCGCTCGGGAGGTGCGGTCCTCATCGCGCCCGATTGCGTTTCCGAGACCTTTCAGCCGGGCACTGGGAGCGGTGGACATGATGGAGCGGACCGGAGCATACGGTACCTGGAGTGGCGTTGGGACCCGGATCCGTCCGATCACTCCTATCTGGTGGATTTCGCGTTTCTGCTGCGCGACGCCTCTGGGTCCGTTCGGGTTGAACACGACCGTCATGTTGGTGGATTGTTCCCGCGTGCGGAGTGGCTACAGTTGTTGCGAAAGACAGGTTTTGTTCCGGCCAACCTGACATTTCATCATTCGGATGTTGACTATCCGCTGGACCTCTTCGTAGGTGTTAAGCCTCTGCGGGTATCCGAGTAGACCGATCAGCAGCGCCGAACTCGTGCCGTAGGAGTGCACGCCCTGACCGCCGGCCGTGGAAGGAGCAGAAGCATCCCGAAGGGATCGCAGGAAGGTAGCCGGGGGTTGAGGCCGCCCGCCTGCCCAGACGCGAGACACGACGCAGGCCACACAAACGCTCGGGCCACGCGAAAAGCCGAACGCCGCGCCGGGCGGCCGATACCCGGGGAAGCTCCGCCCCGTCTCGTTGTTCCTCCCACCCCGACGGGGTGGGAGGAAGACGCATGCCGGCAACTCACCCTGTCTTGGTGGTGGTTGGGCGGTTACTCCTTCGCATGTGGCGGGGTGAGGGAGTAAGCATCGCCAAGCAGGTCCGCGGAAATCGGTCGCGCATCCCGCCAGGATGCCCGAGTTTGCCAGCGCCTGGAGACGCCTCCCAAGCGGTGACTCTGACCGATTCTCGGGCAGAGTCCACAAACGGAGCTGAGATCAACGCTCATGCTGGCCTTGCATGCGGTGTAGCGATGACCGGCTTCGAAGGGAGGGAGTGACTCTTATGCGTAACGTAGACAAGGAGTTAGCAAGGATGGCAAGGGCCGTCGTTGTGATACTGTAGCCGGAGGTTTCGGCCCGTGCTTCCCCCTGGAGTCCTTTGATGATCGCTGCCGGACGGCTCAGCATCGACACGCGCGACCACCCATCCGCCAGGGTTGTCGAGCTTCGCGGCGAGGTGCGGCTCGGCAAGGAGGGCAACCTGCTGCGGGCGGAGCTCAAGAGAATGCTCGACGAGGGCAGGGGTCTCGTTTTGATTCTGCGCGAGGTGACTGTGCTGGACTCGTCCGGAATCGGCGTCCTGGTGGAGGCCAAGGCTCACGCGATTTCCGCGAGAATCCCCATGAAGCTCGCAGAACTGCCCCAACACGCCAGCCGCCTGGTGCACCAGCTCAAGCTTGAGACGATCCTCGAGGTTCACGCTACCGAGGCGGATGCACTCGCGGGATTCTCGGGCCCCAACTAGGCGCAAACGCCGTCCATTCCATGAAACGCCCCCTCGTCCGGCTGGCCGTGGCGTTAATCCTTTGCGGAACGGGCCTTCCAGTAGCCTCCTGGGACAGTCCCGGAACAAACTGCGATGGGAGCGTTCCTCGCAAGGGCGCCAAGTGGGAGCGCGGAGGCCGCGGAGAAACAAGGAACACGGAATCCGCAGGTGGGACCGGCAGATCGACAGCTTTGCGATCTTTGCGTACTTTGCGGGATCCTCGCGGTCCTGTTCCGGACGAACGCATCACCCGAAGATCGTCGCGCTGTGTTTGGGCGGCATCGCCAAGTCGGCAGGCTGCTGATTTTGCAGCAATTCGCCTTCGCCGACCAGGAAACGTGGAGTCACGGGGGCAGGCTCGTTTCCGAGCCTGCCCCGCAAAACTACCAGTCGAGCCGCAGTCGGACCTGAAGATTACGTGCACCCACCAGGGTTCCGGTGGTCTGCCCGAAGCTGGTGGAGTCGATGTTCGTGGTTCCGATCGCCAACACCGGGTGGTTGAACGCGTTCAGCGTTTCAATCTGGAAGCTGAACTTGATCTTCTCCGTAATGGGCACGATCTTCAACAAGGCCAGATCGTTGATCAGCAGCGGAGTTCCGTAAAGGAAGAAGAGCTGCCCGAACTGGCCCGGAGTCGAAGGAACCCTCAGGTACTGAGAATTGGCCCGCCCGTCCGCCCCAACAAGCTGTGAGGCCGTCGAGTAAGCGTTCTGGTTGGGGCCGGGACGATGGCTGCGCATCAGGTCCTGGAGCTCGCCGAGCGTAATGCCATTCAGGATCACGCCCGAGTCAGAGAGATTGTTGATCGTGTTGCGCGCGCCGGTAAGGCGGTACACCTGTCCGGAGTTCCAGCGGTGAATGCCGGAAATCTGCCAGCCGCCGACAATGCGGTCCAGGAAGCTGTTGTTGCTCAGGAAACGGCGTCCCTTGCCGAACGGCAGATCATAGGTCCAGTAGGACTGGAAGACGTGGCGCAGGTCGAACGCGCTCGGACCATAGTCCAAACGCCGGTTCCGCAGGGTATTGTACGCGTCCGTGGAATCCTGGGAGTCGAGGTTGAACAGATCGGAAAGCGCCTTGCTCCAGGTGTAGTTCGCGTTCACCTTCAATCCGTAGCTGAACTCCTTCTTGAACTCCAGTTGAAGCCCGTGGTAGTTCGAGTAAGCGCTGTCGTCGAGCAACGTCAATCCGGTGACGAAGGGATTCGGCCGGAAGAGGTTGATCGGGTAGGGACCCGCTGCCGTGTAGCCGAGGTCGTTGCAAGGGCCGAAGCGGTTGCCCACCAGGCGGCAGTAGTAGATATTGCTGGTGGCCAGGGTGTTGGCCAAGGTGCCGGCGTTGCCGTCACGCAGCGGCGTCAGGAACGTGTTGCTGGTGTATCCCGACCCCGCGGCCAGCGCGCCCTGCGATCCGCGCGCCGCGAAGGCGGCTTCAAACAACGGCAGCGGAACCTGGCCCGGCAGGCCGCGGTTGGCAAAGTTGTTGTTGACGCCGGCGGCGGTGCTGATCTGGAGGTTGCGCTGGGCGTTGATGAACTCCTGAAGGAACCCGCTCTCGAAAATGTTGGTTTCGTTCAGGGAGTAGTTGCGCCAGAGGTGCGTGCCCTTGTTGCCCACGTAGCGCGCTTCCACCACCATGCCCCGCCCGATCTGGCGCTGGATTCCGAGCGTCCAGTTCTGGACGTACGGAGTGCGCAAGACGGGCATCGTCGTGTTCGCGGCGCTGGAGAAGGTCACCAGGCGCTGCGGCAAGGGGAAGGTGAACGATGTGGGGAAAACGCTCGGCGTTGGGACGGCAGTGCGGAGCGAGAGTTGTCCCGCCGTGAAATGGACTCCCGGCAACACGCTAATCGACTGGGTCGGCCCGGGATTGCCCACCACG
>CAYPHP010000278.1:0-5754 GCA_964410045.1 uncultured Acidobacteriota bacterium
GCCAGCCAGCGCGCGCCGGCCTCGCGATCTTCCAAACGGACCTCCGCGCCCCAATAGGGAAAGCCCATGAGCGCGGCGCGTTGCGACGCGACCAGGGCGGCGCGCAACCCTTGCTCATCCGCCGCGTAGTCGCCTCCACCGAAGACGGCCAGGCGCTGGCTGCCGGTATAGCCGGTCTTGGCCAGCAGCACGAAGTCGCCGCCGGCCGCTTGTCCGGCATCGAAAGCCGCTTGCTGATAGAGACGGTCGTGGTCGTTGTAGGCTTCCCGCGCCGATCGCCCATCGTGCATCTTCACCGAGAGGGCCAGGGGCAGTTCACCCGGATCGCGGCTCAAATGGAATCCGCGAAAACCCGCGGTGATCAGGCGCTTCAGGCGTTGCTGCCACGTGTCGACGGCCGAGGGTTGCGTGTAGTCGGCCAGGGGCGCGGCCACCGCCGCTACGCGCCGCAGATCTTTTCCGTCCTGTTTTCCCTGGCCGGGCTCTCCACAAATCACCTGGAGGGGAATGCCCAGGGCTTCCAATCCCGCCGCATCGCCCGGATGATCGGCCAGCCAGTTTCCGAAGGCCCAGCGTGAGGGCAGCAGCGGCGAGCCAACGGTGCGGGTCAGGGCCGAGAAAATCTTGGCCGGTTCCGGACCCGGCAGGATCACCAGGCTGAGCTTCGGACCTTCCCATTGCAGAAACACTTCGTCGGCGTGGCTGGCGGCCATGTCGTAATAGCCTGGCCACGTTCCTTCCACCAGCACGCCATAGCCCGCCGACGAGAAGTAGAACGGCTGGAACAGACCGGCTTCGCGTTGCACAAACATCTCCACGCGCTGCCCGCGCAGGTCCAGCCCCTGGCGGCCTTCTTCCTGACGTTCCACCAGCCCGAAGAAGCGCTCGGTCGGTTGCGCCAGAAACGATGCGCCCAGGGTCTCGCTGTCCTTTTTCTCTTCCAAGGTGAAGCTGATGCGGACGATTCCGGAGTTCTCGCGGACCTCCACGGTGGCCAGTCGATCGTCGGAGGTGACAAACAACATGCGCCGGCCGCCGGGGATGTTGGTGGATGCCTTCCAAGTGCTGAGTCCCAGACGCCCACTGCCCGTTTCCACGAACAGCGCGGACAGCTCGGTCAGCCGGGTGTTGCCGTCGAAAACGCCAACGCGAAAGGGATGGTCGTGGATTTGCAGACGCACGCCGGCCTGGACGGCCGGAGGGACCATGACGAACCACGCCAGAAGAACGAACCACCCACCCCGGGGATTTAGCAGACGTTCTACTCCCGGAAGAAAAACTGCAGCTTCACTCCTGCTACTTCAATAATGTCGCTTTCCTTGAGATCCCGCGGCGCATGGAGCTTCTCGCCGTTGACCTTGGTGTCGCTGCCGGACGGAGAGAGGCTGTATCCGACGTCCTTGCGGTTGATCACGGCGGCCACCTGTGGGGCGAACCAGCCCTTGAGCTTGATGGTGGCCTGGTCGCTCTTGCCGATCATGGCCAGCCGTCCGGTGAGGATGTACTCTTTCTGGTCGGTCTTGCCGGCCAGCACAGTGAGCGTGCCGATGCGTTCGGTGGCCGTGGCCGATGCGCCTTCCGTGGCCACCACCGTAGCCTTCTGGAGCATCTCCCGGCGTTTCTTGGTATCCAGCACCATGGTCTCTTCCAGCTTGGCGATGGGCTGGGTGCGCTCGGAGTCAGGATCGATCTTCTCGGGCGGCGCGCCGCCTTCGTCCATGTAGACCAGGGTGTGCTTGCCGATCAGAATCTCGTCACCGTTCTTCAGCGAGCTCTTGCGGACGCGCTGGTTGTTGACGAAGGTGCCGTTCAGACTGTTGAGATCCTCCAGCACGAACTTGTCGCCTTCGTAGGAAATCTTGGCGTGATGCCCGCTGACCGCCAGGTTGTCGATGGGCAGATCGTTGGCCGCCGTTCGCCCAATGGTTAAGCTTCCCGCCTTGAGGGGGATCTCCTTCAACACTGCCGCCTCATATTTGAGGATCACTTTGGCCATGTTTCTCTCCTCTGCTTGGCCAGCGTGAACCGCTGGTTTCGGCAAATACCTCCCACGGGCGCCCTCATCATCATCCGATGAACAACAACTTCAAGAGAGCCCATAAACCTCTGGGCTTGGCCTCTTGCACCTGGACGACGATCACCGTCACGTTGTCCTCGCCGCCATTCTCATTGGCGATGTCGACCAGGCGGTCGGCCGCCTCCTGGGGCGAGGACGTTTCTCGAATGACCCGGGCGATACCGTCGTCCGGGAGCATCTTGGTCAACCCATCGGAGCATAACACGACAAAATCGCCGGGCATGAGAAAGACTTCATCCACGTCCACGTTGACGGTGTCTTCCGCGCCCAGCGCGCGCACGATGATGTTCTGCATCTCGCTGCGCTCGGCTTCCTCCCGGCTGATCAATCCGCGGCGGACCTGCTCCATCACCAGGGAGTGGTCTTCCGTCAGTTGCTTCATCTCCTCGCCGCGCAGCAGGTAGATGCGGCTGTCGCCCACGTGGGCGATGCTCATGATCTGGCCCTGCATCCAGGAGGTGACTACGGTGGCTCCCATGTCCCGCTGGCTGGCGTGCTTCTTGGCCGTTTCCCGGATGGCCTGGTTGGACAGGCGGATGGCGCTGGCCAACTGATTGGTGAATTCCGAGACGTTGGGATTCTGATCGCCGAAGACCACCTTTTGCTCGGTCTGGGAAGCATCCTTGAGACAGCCGGTGATCGTTTCTACAGCCAACTTGCTGGCCACTTCGCCGGCCGCTTGTCCGCCCATCCCGTCGGAGAGGACGTAGAGGTACATCTCGGGCACCATGGCAAAGGCGTCCTCGTTGTTGGACCGCCGCTGGCCGACATCCGTTCTCGCGCCGACCACGAATTCCAAAGGCTGGGCCATTGTCTCTGTTTCCTCTACGCCGTGGCCGCCTGCGGCAATTCCGCCAGGCAAGCCCGCAGGTCGGTAGCCATCTCCTTGCCCGTCTGGTAACGCTCGTCCGGGTTCTTGATCAATGCCTTGTCGATCACCTTGATCAGCGATTCCGGAATCTCCGCCTTGTAGGTCCGCGGTGATTCATGGCGCTCATTGGCGATCTTGTACATCAGCGTAGCCATGGTCTCGCCGGTGAACGGCTTCTCTCCGGTCAGCAGTTCGTAGAGCGTGGCGCCCAGGGAGAACAGATCGCTGCGACCGTCCACTTTCTTGCCCGACAGTTGCTCGGGAGACATATAGCTGGGCGTACCCATCACCGTGCCGGTGGCGGTCCTCGAGCTGGTGGTGATGCGGGCGATGCCGAAGTCCGTCACCTTGATGACCCCGTTCTTCAGCAGCATGATGTTGGCAGGCTTGATGTCCCGATGCACAATGTCCGCCTTGTGCGCGTAGTCCAGGGCATCGGCCACCTGGGCGATGTATTCCACCAGTTGGCGCATGGGCATCAGGTGGTCTTTCACCGTCCAGTCCTTCAGATCCCTGCCGTCCAGGAGTTCCATGGCGATGTAGCACATGTCCTGGTCCTCCCCGGTATCGAAGATGGTCACGATATGGGGATGGCTGAGCCGTCCGGCGGATTCGGCTTCCCGGAAGAAGCGCTCCTTGAGCGCCTTGACGTCTTCGGGATCGAGGTCCGGCTCGAACTGCAGGGTCTTGATGGCCACCATGCGATTGATCTTGGGGTCCTTGCCGAGAAACACGACGCCCATCGCGCCGCGCCCCAACTCGCGCTGGACCTCGTAGCGGCCTAGAGTAGGAGCCTGATTCGCGCCTTCCATCAGCACGGTGGCTTCGGCGCCGCCCTTGCGCAGACCGGCGGTACCCAGAATCTGGGTCTCGCCCGCCGCCTTCAACTTGGGGATCCGCTCGGCGATGTCTTTGAACGCCTTGTCCTTGGTGGCGATGTGCTCGTACACCGAGACGGCCTTGTTGAACTGGCGCTTGCGCTCAAAGTCCAGGGCCAGGTTGTAGAGCGCGTCCTTGACCTCGTCCACTGGACACTTGCGCAGCTTCTCGAAGGCCATGTCCAGCATGCCCTGGCCCTGGAAGCTGAGCGCCAGCATCCGGTTGGTCTCCACGCTCTCAACTTCCAGCACTTCCTTGGCCTGTTCGGTAACCAGGAACCTCTTGGAAACGATGGCCGCGTAGCCGATGGCCAAGGTCAGCGTAGGATACAGGACCTTGATCCACATTCCCTTGGAGGAAAAGAACCAGAATCCGAAGGCCAGAAATGCAGCGCCCAGGACCACCGCGGCTATGGCGCTTTTTCCGGCGCCCAACCGAGGCAGCAACAAAGACACCACAAGGCCGAACAATACGATCATGGCCAGTTCTAGCTTAGGTGCCCAGGTGGGGCGCTCGATGAAGTGCTGGTGCAGGATGTTCTCCACGACGTTGGCGATCACTTCCGGCTGCGGCAGCGAGCGCGCCGCCACCGGCGTGGCGATCTGCTCGCCCAGCCCGACGTGGGTCAGCCCCACGATGACGATCTTGTCTTTGAACGCTCCCGGCTGCACCTTCTTGTTCAGGATGTCGGCCAGCGGAACGTTGGCGAAGGTCCCGTAAGCACCGTTGTAGTTCAACAGCATCTGGAACGAGGCATCAGTGGGTACGCGCGCCTTGCCGATGGTGATGCCACCGCCCAGGTGCACTTTGACTTCGCTGGGCTTGACGTTTAGCGCCACCGCCGCCACTTGAGTGGCGAACGACGGGAAGTACTGTCCGCCGTAGTCCACCAGCATCAGGTGGGAGCGATAAATGCCGTCACGGTCGGGCAGCACGTTCAGGTGCCCGATGGCTTTCACTTCCTTGGTGAACTTGTCGATCGGTTGAACCATGCGCTGCGCTTCGCGCACCGACGCGGCCGCCTTGTCCGCGGGGTTCTCGATCTGCGTCACGAAGTTCTTCAGGATGTCCGGGGGGATCTCCGGAACGTTGCCCAGCGACTGCCCGATCTCGAAAAACAGCGGCAACACCACGTTGCCCGACAGGCCGATAGAGCCGGCGAGTTTTTCATCCGTGTCCAGTTGCGACTGCGCGTTGGTGATGGTGGTCACCAGCGGGGTCACGTCAACGCCCTTCTTCTGATGCGCCTGACCGAGTTGCTCGACCTCGGCCTTAAGCTGGGCCAAGGTCTCCATGGCCGGGTTCTTTTCGGCGTCGGTGTAGAGGATGGTGAGTCCGATCACCTTGGCGCCGGCTTCGGAAATGATGTCCAGGGCTTCCGCCATGCGGGAGCGCGGCCAAGGCCAGCGCCCGATGGTATTGATGGAATCCTCGTCGATGGCGGCGATGACGATTTCCTGACCGACGTTGGGTGTGGTGCGCATGCGGGCCCGCATGTCGTAGAGCTTCATCTCCATGGTTTCCAGCGGCCACCAGGAGGTGAACGCCGCGGCCAGCAGCAGCAGGGTCACTACGCCGCCCACCAGCCAGTCGGGGATGAATACTTTGGGTCTCTTCATGACACCCGCTCCTCGCCCGAAAAGACACGATTCCTGAACAAGATGGCCGGATTGTAACAGAGGGTCAGAAGGGTTTGCAATGGAAGCGGTCACCCCGGAAGTGGCGGACCTGTCACCGCCGATGGACGCCGATGAACGCCGATCCGGCCGATCGGTCGTCATTACTGGTTCGATCCCCCCGCCGACGTCCCTTTCAGCCAGGGAATGCCGTGTGTATCATCAAGAGCGTGGAACTCGGGGAGGCTGCGGGAAAACTCCTTACCGCTCTCTCACCGCAGAGGCGCAGCGAGCGCTGAGAAAACGCGGAG
>CAYPHP010000279.1:0-5733 GCA_964410045.1 uncultured Acidobacteriota bacterium
GATAAAATCTTCCTTGATGGCCATGTGCGAGGCCGGCAACGAATAGAACTCTACCGGCAGCGGGCCTTCGTTCCGGGTGACCGTTTCCGCGTGGCGCTCGAAGCGGCCGACGCCGAAGGTGACCAGAGCCACGGGCCGGTCCATCTTCCACTGGGTGATCATCTCCGAATCGCCGGACGCTTCCTCCTTCAGCCGCAGGCCGGACGCCGCCACGCGGAAGTGCTTCTTGTGGACGAAAGTCAGGTCAAAGGTGGAGCGCTGCAGGTACCCGTGCCGCGGATACCAGTCGCTGCTGACCAGCGGGTAGAAGACCTCGGGGATGTTCGGCGAATCGTACATGAAGTCGCCTTCCATGTTCAGGACCACGGAGAACTGGTCGCCGGCGCGGCGGGTGTCGGGAAGGAAGATCGTGAAACCGCCCTCCCAGTCTTCCTGAACCACGTCCAGTGGTTTCCCATCGGCCCAGTTGGCAGCCTTCAGGCGCATGGCCTTCTTCAACCGGGTCGAATCGTACTCGGGCAGGGACTCGCTGAGCACCAGCGGAGCGGCCCGCAGTCCCTCGACGATCGTCTGGCAGTCGAGGCGCGCCTCCACCTTCAGCACTTTCTTCGGGTCGCGCACATCCACCTTCATCACGTACTTGGGAACGCGCAGCAGGTCGTAGGCGTCGGAGTACGCCACCGACCCCCGCTTGTAGTCCTCTAGACTGTAGAATGCGGTCCAAATCTCGTTTCCCACGCCGTGGCCTTCGTTGGTGAAGATCAGGCCCTTTTCGCCGCCGTTGATGTTGAAGGAGGCCAGGGGGATGCGTCCCTGGTGATCGAGCAGCGCGGTGAATCGATGCCTCTTCCCGTTGTCGAACTGCGCCACGAAGAAGCCGGGGCGCTCGGCGTTCAGAATCGAAACCGACAGCCGCGCGGAAACGTTGGCTCCTGTTTCCCGGAGGAATTTCGGCTCGAACGCGGCGGCCAGCCTCGAGGCTTCGTCGGGAACCGATCCGCCCGCTGCCTTGGCTGCGCCCAGCGCCTCAGCCGTGTCGTCGCTAAAACGAAAGACGGCGGTGCGAAAATCCGATTCGATCACATCGGCGTTGAGCATCCGCTTGACGTGGTCCTTCTCAAAGGAGGAGGGAGGAACGTCGGCGTGGAACATACCGCGCCCCAAAAACACCGCGCCGTGGACGCGTCCGCGCACCGGCTTCTGAAAATACACGATCCCGTCCAGCGTAATCGCCAGCCGGTCGCGGTTCAGGACCAGGTTTTCCGCCCGGACCGAGCTGCCAAGCTGAAACTGCTTGAGTTCTTTGTAGAGGTCCAGTCCGCCGGCGGGCTCTTGAGCGCTCCCAAGAGCGGTGAGGGAAAAACACAGACAAAGAGCAAGGCGCGATCCGGGATGCATCAGGATCCTCCTCGGGTACGAAACAGTAAGGAGTATAACAATCCAGGCGCGGAAAGCGACAGGAAAAAGAGGAATCCACTTTCCGTTATTGTGGGGTATGTTGAAATGTGGCTGGAATTGCGGGAAACATGGAAATTCTAGACGCCATTGGCAACACCTCGATCGTTCGGCTGCGGAAGATCGTTCCACCGAACTGCGCGGACATCTTCGTGAAGCTGGAATCGGAGAACCCCACCGGCAGCGTCAAAGACCGGATGGCCGAGTCCGTGATTACGCGGGCCGAGGCCGACGGCCGGCTGAAGCCGGGAGATACGGTCGTCGAATACACGGGCGGCAGCACCGGAACATCGCTGGCGTTGGTCTGTGCCGCCAAGGGCTACCATATCCACATCGTTAGCAGCGATGCGTTCAGCCGCGAGAAGCTGGATCACATGGCGGCCCTGGGCGCGGAACTGACGCTGGTCCCGAGTGAGGGAGGCCTGACCACCAAGAGACTGATCCAGGACATGATTGAGGCCGCCCGGAAGCTCAGCCAGCAGCCCCACACCTACTGGACCGATCAACTCAACAACCTGGACACCATCGCGGGTTACTACGCACTGGGCGAGGAAATCTGGAGCCAGACGAGCGGCGAAGTCGACGCCTTCGTTCACTGCGTGGGCACGGCGGCATCGTCGCGCGGCGTCGCCACAGTGTTGAAGGGGCACAGGCCGGGTGTGAAGATCGTGGCCGTCGAGCCCGCGGAGTCGTCGGTTCTGCTCGGAGGTCAGGCGGGGCCTCACAAAATCGAGGGGGTCGGAATTGGTTACACCCCTCCGCTCTGGGAACCGAGCCTCGTGGACGAAATCCTGCCGGTGAAAACAGCCGACGCGAAGGACATGGCCAGGCGCTTGGCGCGGGAAGAAGCCATCTTCGCGGGGACGTCATCGGGAGCAAACGTCGTCGCCGCGATGGAAGTCGCTAAGCGTCTGGGGCCAGGGAAGAAGGTGGTCACGCTAATCGCCGACTCCGGCTTGAAGTACCTGAGCACCGACGTGTACCGGAGGCGTTAACCCAAAACCGCCGAAACGTGTTATACTGTTTTCGTACTGCAAGTCATACCGCCCGCTTCTCTCACCTTTTGTAAGTTGGCTCCTGATTTCAGTCCCTAAAAACTAAATGAACACTTTCTCAGAATTTCCGTTGTCCTCTGCCTTGCAGAGGAACCTCTCGCAACACAGTTTCGTTCAACCGACGCCGGTGCAAGTGCAAGCGATCCCGGCGGCGCTGGCCGGCCACGATGTCGTGGTCACGGCCCAGACCGGCACGGGTAAGACCCTGGCCTTTGTTCTCCCCATGCTCGAGTCGCTGAGCAAGCAGCCGCTGCCGCCGGGAATCAGCGCGTTGATCCTGACCCCCACCCGGGAACTGGCCATCCAGATCAGCGAGACCTTCGCCAAACTGGCCGCCGGCTCTGCTCTCCGCGCGGCCGTAGTGGTAGGCGGGATGAGCGAGCACGCCCAGCTTCAGGCCATCCGCAACGGCGCGCAGGTGATTATCGCGACGCCGGGCCGACTGGCGGATTACCTCCAGCGCCGTCTGGTGCAGCTTGGTTCAGTGAAGATCCTGGTCCTCGATGAAGCGGACCGCATGTTGGACATGGGTTTTCTTCCCACGATCCGCGCGATCCTGGCGCTGCTGCCTGCCGAGCGGCAGACCATGTTCTTCTCCGCCACGATGGAAGCTTCCGCGGCCCGGCTGATCGGCAGCTATCTGAAGAATCCCGTGCGAGTCGCGATCGGCTCCACCAGCAAGCCCGCCGAGCACATCGATCTGCACGTTTACGAAGTCGAGCAGGACCGCAAGCTCCCACTGCTGGAGAAGATGCTCCAGGAGCAGGAAGGCTCGTTCCTGGTCTTCGCCCGCACCAAACATGGCGCGGACAAGCTGGCCAAGAAACTGGCTCGCAGCGGATCAAGGGCCACAGCGATCCATGGCAACCGCACCCAGAGCCAACGCAACCGGGCGTTGCGCGGCTTCCAGGACGGCGAGTTCCGCGTGTTGGTCGCCACCGACGTGGCTGCTCGCGGGATTCACGTGGAAGGCATCGCTCACGTAGTGAATTACGACCTGCCCCAAGCCCCCGAGGACTTCGTCCATCGCGTCGGCCGGACCGGCCGCGCCGGTCTGCGAGGCGTCGCCTCCACATTCGGCACTCGCGCGGAGCGCAGCGAAATCGGGCGGATCGAGCGCACTATCAAGATGACGCTCACCCGCCGCGAAGTGGCCGCCGATCTGCCGAGGGAAGAACGGCCCGCTCCGGTGGCTTTCGTGCCGCGTCCTGTCTCCTACGGGCGTTACCGGTTCCGTCCATCCGGCCGCAACAACGCCTACCGGTCGATGAGTGCGTAACCCACCCTTCGGCGTTACGTACCGGCTTTAAGCGCCTGGATGCGATCGGCCACATCGCGATAGTCGATGTTCATGCCGTAGACTTCCATGAAGCTTTCGAGCGCCGCGTCCTTGCGACCGGCGTTTTCCAGCGCCGCGCCGATGTCGTAACGGAGAGCGATCTCCGCTTCGACATCGTCGCCGGCGGCACGTATCCCGTTTTGCAGCCACCGGACAGCCAGGTCCGGCAGTTCCATTTCCAGGAAGCAGTAGGCCGCGGTAGAGCACAGCGAGACAAGGTTCGGGTAAGCCAGGTTCTTCTCCACGCCCCGGTAGGCCTGTTGAAACTCTCCGATGGCCTCCTCGAACAGCCCCATTTCCCAGAAGGCCACGCCCAGGTAGTAATGGAAGTCGCTGTCGGACTCCACTGCGTCGCGCTCCAGATCCTTGCGGAACTCGATCACCACCTGGAACAAGCCCGCCGCGGGATGGGTGATCTCCGAAGTCGGGGTGGGCGCCAGCAGTTCGTCCAGAGTCAGGTTGAACGAAGCTGATCCGCCGGAAGCTGGTTCCAGCTCCAGATGGAGTTCGTCGTCCTGAGGATGCCCCGCTCCAGACATTTGCTCCTTCCAAGCTACAGGAGCGAAGCCTTCGGGTCAATCGAACTGCCAGGGCAGGCAGGAAGGCCTGCCCCACCTCCACGCGTTGTACAATGCTCGGCATGATCAGTCGGCTATTTGCATTCATCGCTGCCATCGCCTTCGCCGCGCTCGGTTGGGCTGCGCCCTGCGTCACGAAGTCGCAGGCTTGCACGGAATGGATCAAGCTGGGCGCCGGACCTTCCCGTTCGCTCATCTATCGCACCTACTCACTGGAAGCAAAGAACGACGCCATCACCGGGGCGCTGGTGATGGTCCACGGCGCGGGCCGCGATGCCGACAACTATTTCCGGACCGCGGTGGCCGCCGCGTTCCTGGCCGGTACGCTCGAGAACACCGTGGTGATCTCTCCGCGCTTTGCCTCGAATGGCGGAGGCTGCCGCGACGCGCTCGATAAGGACGAAGTGAATTGGCCCTGCTCCGGCAATAGCTGGCGTGCCGGCGGCGTCTCCCCCAGCCACAAGGACCTGACGTCGTTTGACTTCGCCGATGAACTCCTGCGCAAGTTGGCGCGCAAGGAGATCTTTCCCAACCTGAAATCGATCGTGCTGGCGGGCCACTCCGCGGGCGGACAATTCGTCACGCGCTACCAGATGTCCAATCAAGTCCACGACAAGCTGGGCGTGGCGGTTACGTATGTGGTCTCGAATCCATCAAGCTATGCGTACCTGGACGACAACCGGCCGAGCGACGCGGCTTATTCCGTAAACGCCCGCGCGCCTGGTTACGTTCCGGCGGCGCCTGCGGCTGCCGGAAGCGAGCCGATCAGGCTTTTCCGTCCGTACGGTGACGGACGAGGATGCACGACCTACGATGACTGGCCCTACGGCCTGAAGAACCGCACCGGATACACGGGTAATGTGTCCGACGACCAACTGAAGAAACAACTCGCAGCCCGTCCGCTGGTCTATCTCCTAGGAGATCTCGACATCCTGCCGCTGGGCGGCTTTGACAGTTCCTGCCAGGCGATGGCTCAAGGTCCCACGCGGTTTGCCCGGGGTCAAGCCTTTAGTAAGTACGCCAACGAAAAGTTTGGAGCGAAGCACGTCTTGACGGTGGTCCCGCTGTGCGGCCACAACGCCCGTTGCATGTTCACCGCGGAGATCGCTCTGCCGGTGATCTTTCCGGCGAAATAGCGGGGCGGTTGGCGCGCCGGGGGCGAGTTGCGATCACTGCACTGCGACGGTGACAGCGTTTGAACTGACCCTGCCGATACTTAGCACCACAGGGACAGCGCTGCCAGCCGGAGCGCTCGCCGGTACCTCGACGTTGACTTGGTACAGACCGACGAAGCCAGGGGCCAAGC
>CAYPHP010000280.1:0-5726 GCA_964410045.1 uncultured Acidobacteriota bacterium
GACCAGCCCAGCAGCGCAAGGTAGTTCAGCAGCGCCTCCGGCAGCACGCCTGCCTCGCGAAAGTGGGCGATGGACGTAGCGCCGTGACGCTTGCTCAGCCGCGTGTGATCGCTTCCCAGAATTGTCGAGAGATGCGCGAACTCCGGCGGTTGATATCCCAACGCGCGGTAGACGGCCACCTGGCGCGGCGTATTCGACAGGTGATCGTCGCCGCGGATCACGTGGGTGATCTGCATCCCCACATCGTCGACCACCACGGCGTAGTTGTAGTTGGGCATGCCGGTATTGCGCACCAGCACCGGATCGCCGATTACTTCGTGGGAAAACTCCATGGCCCCGTGGACCAGGTCATGGAAATGGATCGGCTGGGGCGGGATGCGCAAGCGCAGCGCGGCCCGCTCGCCCGCGGCCACGCGACGCGCGGCCTCCGCTGGATCGATGCGCGCGCACTTGCCGGAATATTTCGGCTGGCTTCCCGCGGCCTTGGCGGCCTGGCGCTCGGCTTCCAGCTCCTGTTCGCCGCAGAAGCAGTAATAAGCATGACCATGATCCAGAAGACGGCGGCTGTACTGATCGTAGATCTCACGGCGCTCGCTCTGGCGGTACGGACCGTCTGCGCCGCCCACGTCCGGCCCTTCATCCCAGTCCAGACCCAGCCAACGGAGGTCAGCTAGGAGTTGATCTTCGTAGCGGGCTTCGGAACGCTCTACGTCGGTATCTTCCACGCGGAGGATGAACACGCCCCCGTCCGCGGAAGCGCCACGCGCGAAGAGCCAGTTGAACAAGGCGGTGCGCGCATTCCCCACGTGCAACTGGCCGGTGGGGCTCGGCGCAAAACGGACGCGCACAGGCATCTGGTTAGATTATCACGGAGAATTTTGCTTTGAGTTCTCCCTGCCGGTGTGGTTCACTTCACAACATGGTCAAGATCACGGAGAAGGAAATCGCGCCGGACATCCTGGTCCTGGAGATCGCCGGCCGGCTCGCGGTGGGCGCCGAGAGCCAGGACCTGCAAACCAAGATCGAAGGGCTGATCGCGGCGGGCAAGAAGAAGATCGTTCTGGATCTCACCGACTTGAAGTACATGGACAGCACCGGCCTGGGCACGGTGGTCTCCTGCTTCACCAAGACCCGCCAAGCCGGAGGCCAACTCCGCGTGGCCGGAGCCAACAAGACCATCCTCAACCTGTTTAAGATCACCCGCCTCGACAAGGTCCTGTCGCTGGACGAGTCGCTGGATGCCGCAGTGTCCAGCCTGGCGGGGTAGACGCGGAATCTTCGTTGTTTTCCGGGCGGCTTTGTGGTTCACTGGCAAAGCCATGTTGACTATGTCTGTGGAACGGATTGATCCGGACGTTTTTGTGCTGAAGCTGGCCGGCCGGCTGGGCGTTGGATCGTCCGGTCAGGAGTTGCAGTGGAAGGTCGAGGAACTCCTGGGAAAGAACGAGAAGAAAGTTGTGATGGACTTCACCGACCTGAAGTACATCGACAGCGCGGGACTCGGCATCGTGGTCTTCTGCGCCGGGAAGCTCACCGAATCCGGCGGGCAACTGCGCGTAGTCGGCTCCAATCCCACCATCCGCAACCTGTTCAAGATCACCCGCGTGGACAAGGTCCTGCACCTGGACGAAACCATGGACGCGGCGCTGGCCGGGTTCAACGCACCGCCCGAAGATTAATCCCCTGGGAGCGCGGGCGGAACGCCCGCAGTCGGTAACCGTCGCGGCTTTTCTCGCGCTCAGTTCAGCTTCTTGATCCGCACGTTGCGGAACGACACTTTCGATTTGTCGTCGTGGTTCTGCAGGCCGATGTAGCCTTCCAGCGCGCGGTTGCCGGTGAACTCGCAGACCGTTTCCCCGTTCAAGCGAACCACGTAGAGCTGCCCCACCACGCTGATCTCGTACGTGTTCCACTCCCCGGCCGGCCGTGAGGCCAGCTTGATGGACGGCACGAATCCGTAGTTCGATCCGGTGCGGTGCTCGGGATCGCGGTCGTCCTGGATCTGAATTTCGTAGCTGTGATTCACGGCATACCAGGGATCGTCGGAAGCTTCCGGAATGCGCAGGAAGAGCCCGGAATTGTCGTGGTTGGTGGCCACCTTCCAGTCCACGCGGAGGATGAAGTCCTTGAACTTTTCCTTCTCGTACCAGAGCATGCCCATGCCGCCGTTGGAGACCAGCGCGCCGTCCGCCAGGGTGAACTCTCCGGGGGCGGCCTGCCGCCATCCGGACCGGTCCTTGCCGTTGAAGAGGGTGACGAACCCGGTGTCATCGGCGACCGGTTGCTTGGCCCAGAAGACCACGTACTCCTTGCCGACATAGAGGCGGATTCCAGCGTGGCGAAGCGCGATCTGGAGCGGCCGAGCCGGGGAGAGCGCCTCGTCGCGGACCACGCGGATCCCGGCGACGCGGCGGCCGGCGGTGTTGTACAGAACCAGGTCGGCGTCACGCTTCCCGAATCCATAGGCGCCGGGCGGCACGGTGCTGGTTCCCAACTCCAGGGCCTGCTCAGTAATCAGCATGCCCAGGTACTTGGTCTGGATCTGCGCGCTGTAGCCGGAGGTGTCCAGCAGGGCGGCCAGGACCCGTCCTCCGCCGGCCAGGCGCAAGCCGCTGGCATTGCGCGCCTGCGTGGGGATGTTCTCTCCTTCCAGGTATTGCGTCTTGGGAAGGGCTTTTTCGAGTTCCGCAGGCCCCAGGGGACGGGTCTGGGCGGCCGCCGCCCCCACGAGCAGGATAAGGGTCAAAGCAAGATGAGTCCGCATAGGCCGATTGTAGCGCGAAAAAACGTGCATCCCCGGCGCTCCTGCCCCCATCCAATTCTTTGGGGGTAGTTCTTGTTTCAATGCCGAGACGTACTCCAGGAGTTAGCCAACTACCTGGACGATGATTGCGCCCAGGCGGTCCGCCGCGAAATTGAGGAACATATGCGGCACTGCCGGCCCTGCCAGGTGGTGGTGGACACCACTCGCAAGACCATCCGCATCATGTCCGGCGCCAACGCCTTCGAGCTGCCCGCGACACTCTCCGAGAAGATCCTGGCCACGATTTCCCAGCAGAAAGGTACGAAGGAATCCTAAGAAGCGCCGGGGACCACCGCATTGGTACAATGACGGAGTGGGGCTTCCGGGCTCGAGCGTTCGCTGGCAGAAAGTGATTCGACTGCTGGGCGCAATGACTGCAATTGCGCTCGTAACCGCGGTCTGCGCCCTTCTGCCGCACGTAAACCCCACCACCGTCGGTTTCCTCTACCTGGCGACCACTCTGGTGATCGCCACGAAGTTGGGGCTGGCGGAGGCAGCCAGCGCCTCGGTGCTGGCCACGGTCTGTTTCAACTTTTTCTTTCTCCCACCGCTTTACACTTTCCGAATCGCCGATCCTGAGAACTGGGTCACTCTGTTCACTCTCCTGCTGGCCTCCCTGTTCACCAGCCGGCTTTCGGAACGAGCCAATCGGCAGGCTGCCGAGGCTCTCAGCCGCCAACAGGACCTGGAGCGCCTTCACGCCGTCAGCCGCGGCATCCTCCTGGCGGAGGGCGGCCGCCTGGCCGAAAAGCTGGCCCAGGAGATTGCCCGTATTTACGGCGCCAGTGCCGTGGCCATCTACGACCGCAAGACGCAGGAGACCGTCGCCGCCGGCGAAGGCCGGCTTCCCGATGATGTGCCAGGGAAGCTTCGAGACTCAGCCGTACACGGCGGGACGTTCCGGGATTCCGGGGGGCTGAGCGTGGTCGCTCCGTTTGGGTTGGACGGCAAGCCCGCGGGAAGCCTGGCCCTGACCGGAGTTCCCGTCACGGAAGCGACGCTCGAATCGGTCACCAACCTGGTGGCTATCGGCCTGGAGGGTGCCCGCAACCGGGAAGCGGCTAACCGCGCGGAAGCGGCGCGGCAGACCGAAGAGTTCAAGTCCACCTTGCTCGAAGCGTTGGCTCACGATTTCAAGACGCCCCTGACCACCATCAAGGCCGCGGCCAGCGCCATGCTCGAGCCAGGAATCGCCGGACCCGATCAGCAGCAGGACTATAGTTCGATCATCGAGCAGGAAGCCGACCGGCTCTCCACGCTGGTGACCGAAGCGCTGCACCTGGCTCGCATCGAGGCTGGGAAGATGCGCCTCGAAAAGCAGCCCTGCAGCGTGCAGTCCTTGATCGCCGAGGCCATCGCCGAGATGGAAATGCCCCTGCGCGACCGCCGTGTGGACCTGGCGATGGCCGGCGATCTGCCCGCCGTCCTGGTCGATCAGGGACTGTTGCGTCTGGTGTTGCGCCAGTTGCTGGACAATGCCGTGAAGTACTCTCGTCCTCATTCCGCGATCCGGGTTGGCGCACGGCTATCCCAGCAATTTGTCTGGATCACCGTGAGGAACGAGGGCCAGCCGATCCCGGCGTGGGAGAAGGAAAAGCTGTTCGAACGATACTATCGAGGCTCTACGGCCGGCCTGCAATCTCCCGGAACAGGCATGGGACTGGCGATTGCCCGGGAGATCATGTCCGCCCATGGCGGCGCCGTGCGATTGGAAAGCAGTCCGGAGCAAGGTACGGAAGTCAGCATTCTCCTGCCTGTCGCTGCTGCGGGCGTCCCGGTATGAGCACAGGACGCATCCTGGTGGTGGACGACGATCCGCAGATCCGCCGGGTCCTGCGCATGGCGCTGGTGGCCCAGGGCTACGAATCCTCCGACGCAGCCGCGGGCGAAGAAGCCCTGGAGATGATGCGCGCCGGCAAGTTCGACCTGGTATTGCTGGACATGAACATGCCCGGCATGGGCGGTCTGGAGACGTGCCGCGCTATCCGTTCCTCCTCGAGCGTCGCCATCATCATGCTCACGGTCCGTGACGCCGAAAGCGACAAGGTGGGGGCTCTCGACGCCGGAGCAGACGACTACGTGGTGAAACCCTTTCGGATGCCGGAACTGCTGGCTCGTGTCCGCGCCGCCCTGCGCCGCATTCCGGAAGCTCCGGGGACGCTGCCGGAGGTAATCATCTTGGAGGACCTGGAGATTCACTTGGCCAAACGCCGCGTGGTGATCCAGGACCGGGAGGTCCGCCTGACTCCCAAGGAGTTTGACCTCCTGAGTTATTTGCTCGCTCATCCCAACATCCCCATTCCTCACACCCGGCTGCTGCAGGTGGTATGGGGACCGGACTACGGCAACGAAGTGGAGTACCTGCGGGTGGTGGTCACGCAGCTTCGCAAGAAGATCGAACCCAATCCCTCCAAACCGAAGTACCTTCTGACGGAACCCTGGGTCGGCTACCGGTTCCAAATGCCTGACAACACAACTTCCTAAGCCTTTCCTTACGAGTTCCTTACGGATTCTCTTTAGGTTGGTCTTGAGGTGTACTCTCCGTGACTGTCGCAAACGGAACGCGAACGCGTGTAGTGGTGGCCACCACCGTGATGCTGAGCTTCATCAGTTTCTGGCGCGCGGCGGCCATCGTTCTGTGTGACCTGGGCTCCTCGGCTTTCTACGCCGGCGCGATTGCCGAACAGGCTGCCGGACGCGCGGCTCCGTGGTTCGTCCTCGGCGTGATGCTCTTCAGTTATGCGGTGCGCGCTGTGTACGTGGAGAGTTGTGCGATGTTCACGCGCGGGGGCGTCTACCGCGTGGTGAAGGAAGCCATGGGCGGAACCCTGGCCAAATTCAGCGTGTCCGCGCTGATGTTCGACTACGTACTGACCGGCCCGATTTCCGGTGTCGCTGCCGGCCAGTACATCATCGGACTGGC
>CAYPHP010000281.1:0-5681 GCA_964410045.1 uncultured Acidobacteriota bacterium
CCAATGATGCTCCCGGTGAGCGATGCTTCCACGACCTCCGGATGTCCGGCCTTCAAGGCGAAGAAGGCGATGATCAACTCGCCGGCGTTGCCGAATGTGGCATTGAGCAACCCGCCTGCCGACGGTCCCATGTGCAGCGCCAACTCCTCGGTGGCTTCTCCCAGGATCCCGGCCAGAGTGATGATGGCGGCCGCGGAGGCGACGAACATCCAGATTCCCGTTACGGGGGATAACTCCATGGCGATCGCCACGGGAGTGAGGAACAAGAGCCAGCCTTGCCAAGAGTGAAACACGAATCCCAGCACCTTCTTCATGGATGGCCCCCCATAGGCCGCTATAATCTTGCTTCAACCCATGCGGATTCTCAACGGGGAGATTTTGGCCACCTTGCTCGACTACCCTTCGGCCGTCGAGGCCTTGGAGGAGGCTTGGCGGGAGCCTGCCCAGATTCCGGCGCGCTCGCAGGTGAATCTCGGCGCGGGAAGGATGTGGCTGATGCCTGCGGCGGCGGGCAGCGCGGCGGGCGTCAAGATAGTCACCCAATTCGACGGCAACGCCGCGCTCGGCCTCGACCGCGTCCAGGGCAGCTATCTCTATCTCGACGGCGAGACCGGCTTGCCGATGGCCCTGCTGGACGGCAGAGTGCTCACCGCGATCCGTACGGCGGCGGTCTCCGCCCTGGCCACTCGCTTGATGGCCAATCCTGGCCGCAAGACTTTGGCGGTCTTCGGCACAGGGGTCCAGGCGCGCTCGCACCTGGAGGCTATGCGCGGGTGCTCTGACGTCGGCGAGGCGCTGGTCTGCGGCTCGACCTCCGAGAAGACGCGGGAATTCGCGGCGCGGCATGACTGCCGCGCGGCCACGGCGCAGGAGTGCTGCCAGGCAAGCTTGATCTGCGCCTGCACCACCAGCCGCACCCCGATTTTCGACGGCAACTGGTTACTGCCGGGCACGCACATCAACGCGGTCGGCAATTCGCGGCCGGACGCCTGCGAGTTGGACGCGGTGACCGTACATCGCGCTCGCATCGCCGCCGACACCCGCCACGGTGTCCTCGAAGAGGCCGGCGACCTGCTTGTTCACGGAGCCGGTGATCGCATCGTCGCCGACCTGCGGGAGATGATTGTGGAAGGAAAGAAGGTGCGTTCCGCCCCGCCAGAGATTACGCTGTTTAAGTCCGTGGGATATGCACTCGGTGACCTTGCGCTGGCCAGGCTGGCCTATCGGAGGAGTGAATGATAAGAGTCAGAAGTGTGAAGTGGAATCGAGTCTGGTACTTTTGCCTTTTGACTTTTGCCTTTTGCCTTTTGACTTTCGGCGCGCCCCAACACCGCATGATGCCCGTCCCATCCTCGGTTGCCTGGCAAAACGGCCGCCTGGCGCTGCCGTCCACGCTGAACGTCGCCGTTACCGGGCTCGACGATCCGCGATTGAAAGCCGCCGTCGACCGGGCGGTCAAGCGCCTGGAGGCGCGGACCGGCTTCAAGGCGGCCAGCACCGGGTCGGCGTTCTTGCGCGTGGAGTGCCAGGCGTCGGGCAATCCTCTGCCGAAACTCGGCGAAGACGAATCCTACTCGCTGGAAGTGACTGGATCTGGCGCCGTCTTGAGAGCTCCGGCCGTGATCGGCGTCATCCGGGGTCTCGAGACTTTCCTGCAACTGGTGGAGAAGGACGCTGCCGGCGTTTTCGTGCCTGCGGTGCGAATCACCGACCGTCCGCGCTTTCCGTGGCGCGGGCTGCTGATCGACGTTTGCCGCCACTGGCAACCGATCGAAGTGGTCAAACGCAACCTGGATGCGATGGCCGCATACAAGTTGAATGTTTTCCATTTCCACTTGAGCGAGGACCAGGGGTTCCGCGTCGAGAGCAAGAAGCTGCCTCGACTCCACCGCATGGGTTCCGACGGGCTGTATTACACCCAGGCGCAGATCCGCGAAGTGGTCGCCTACGCCGCCGAGCGCGGCATCCGCGTGATTCCGGAATTCGATATCCCCGGCCACATCACCAGTTGGCTGGTGGGTTATCCGAAGATGGGCAGCGGCCCGGCAGAGTACTCCATCATCCGCAAGTTCGGAATCTTCGATGGCGCGCTCGATCCCACTCGGGAAGAAGTCTATGAATTCCTGGACACCTTCCTGGGCGAGATGGCCACTCTGTTTCCGGACGCCTACATGCACATCGGCGGCGATGAAGTTACCGGCAAGCACTGGCAGAAGAACCCGCGAATCCAGGCCTTCATGAAAGAAAAGCAAATGAAGGATTGGCACGCGTTACAGGCCTACTTCAACCAGCGGGTCTCGAAGATCCTGGAGAAGCATGGCAAGCGCATGGTGGGCTGGGACGAGATCCTGCATCCCGATTTGCCGACCACCATCGTGGTGCAGTCGTGGCGCGGTTCAGAGTACCTGGCTGAAAGCGCGCGCAAAGGCTACACCGGCATCCTCTCGCACGGCTATTACCTCGATCAAATCCACTCGGCGGGCAGGCATTATCAAGTGGACCCCTTGCCCGCAAACACCACGCTCGACGCCACGCAGGCGGCGCGGATCCTGGGCGGCGAAGCTTGCCAGTGGGGCGAGCATGTCGGCCCGTCGACGATTGATTCGCGCATCTGGCCGCGCTTGACGGCCATCGCCGAGCGGCTGTGGTCGCCGCGCGAAGTGAACGACGTGGCCGATATGTACCGGCGCATGGACGCTCAGGACGCCGGGTTGCGCGAGTTGGGGATCGGTCCAGTGCATGACCGCTTGTTTGAGCGTCTAGCGGGGAGGCGCGCGTTGGCGCCGATGCGCGCTCTTACCGACGTGATTGAGCCGGTGTCGTTCGGCCTGCGCAACCGGATTCGTCCGTTGACCCAGCAGACGCCCCTGACTTCGTTGATCGACATGTCCAAGCCCGACAGCCGGGTGGCGCGCGAATTTGCCGCCCGCGTGGAGACGTACTTGAATGATCCGGCGCAACGAGAGGCCGTGCGCGGCGAGTTGCGCCAAAGTCTGACGGCCTGGAGCCGCCTACACGCCACGCTGAGCAAGGTCGCTGCGCCGACGCCTTTGGTTCGCGAGGCGCTGCCCGTGGCCAGGGAACTGGCGGCGTTGAGTGCGGCCGGCCTAAAGGCTCTCGATCAACCCGCCTCCGAATGGCGGACCGCCCAGAAGAAACTGCTCGACAAAGCCGCCGACCGCCGGCCGTCGGCCGTGGCCTTTACCACGCTGCTTCCGGCACTGCGCAAGCTCATCGAGACGCCGGAAAAATGATCGGGCGTTTGTTGCCGCCTGCCGCGTTGCTGGCGGTGGTCAGCCTGACGCTGGCTGCCGGGTTCTCGCAGACCGAAGTCTACTTTTACCGCGACCTGCTGGTGTTCTTTTATCCGGTCCCCGAACTGGCCTGGCGCATGATCCAAGCCGGCCAGTTGCCGCTGTGGAATCCCTATAGTGCATTCGGAACGCCGCTGGCGGCCATGGCCGATACGCTGCTGTTCTATCCTCCTACCTGGCTGCGATTCCTGCTGCCCTTTCCCTCCGGTTTCAACCTCAACATCATCGTGCACTTCTACCTGGCGGCGCTGGCGACCTATGCGCTCGGCCGGAAACTGGCGATGAGCCGTAGCGCGTCGCTCGCCGCGGCGCTGGCTTTCACTCTGTCCGGACCGCTGCTGTCGCTCGGAACGATGCTGAACGTGCTGGTCGGGGCCTGCTGGACGCCTGTGGTGATTCTGTCCGTACGTTACGCCGTCGAGAAGCCCTCCGTTCTGCGGATCATGACGCTGGGCGGCGCGCTGGGGATGCAGGCGATCGGCGGCGAGCCGATCTATGGTTTGGCTGCGGCCATCCTGGCCTTTCCGTTGTGCGGCGTTTCCCTGTTTCGTTTTCTGCGCGTGCTGGTTCCCGCATCGCTCTATGGAATGGCGCTGATCGCTGTACAACTGATTCCCGGCATCGAGTTGCTGCGCGACTCGGTGCGCGAGAGCGAGTACTTCACTTTTGCGGAGAGCGCCTTCTGGTCGCTCCACCCGCTGAGCCTGGTCGACACCCTGGTTCCCGGCGTGATGTTCGAGCAAGGCAGCGGGCCGTTCCGGCGTTTTCTGTTCGGCGGGCTGACTCCTTACCTCATGAGCCTCTACCTGGGCTTGATCCCGTTAGGGCTGGCCGGATGGGCGCTGCTGCAGAGCCAGAGGAAGGAAGTCCGTTGGGTGGCAGCCATCGGGGGCGGAGCGCTGGCTTTCGCGCTGGGCCATCACGCCGCATTCTTTTCCTGGTTCTATGCGCTGGTCCCGTTCGTCAAGGGCTCCCGCTACCCGTCGAAGACCATGGTGGTGATCGCGCTGTGCGGCGGCCTCCTGGCAGGATGGGGACTCGATTGCCTCAGAGAACGCCGTCCGCTCCGGTGGGGTTGGATCAAGTGGGCCGGAGCATTTGCAGCCGGGTTTGCCTTGCAGGCGATCCTGGCGGGACCGGTAACGCCTTGGGCGGTACAACGGACGCTCGACCTGTTCCAGGGTCCGCTGGCAGCGATCCACGTCGCGCGGCTGGCGGGTCTGATCCTGCTCATCGTGATGGCCGTGGCCATGGGACCGCGCCGCCCGACAGCCGTGCCGGCGATGGTCGTGCTGGCGCTGGCCGCCGATCTGGCGCTGACCGGCCGCTGGGTGAATCCCACGGCGCCCGCGGAACTGTTCACCACGCGTTTGCCGCTGGCTCAGGCTGTGGGCGGGGGAAGCCCGGACTTCCGCGTCTACGGCGACTTCTTCCCGGCCAGGCTGTCTTTGCCGATCCGCGAGGGTTGGAGCACGGAAGCCGTCGAGGCGCTACAAAGCCGGCTGGCGTTCTCCTATGGCGCCGCGATCGAAGGCGTGCGCGACGGCCGCGACCTTTCGCCCAACCGTCTGTACACGCCCGGGTATTATCGCTTCGGGCTCCAAGTGATGGCCTGGAAGGCCCAGCGCGATCTTCGCCAGTTGGGCGCCTACAACGTCCGCTACTTTGTGACGCCCGCAGGACTCGCGCCGCCGGACGGACTCAGGCAAGTGGCGGTCGTGCCGACACTCGCTCAGTCGATGGCCGTCTGGGAGATCGAAGGCTGGCGGCCACGGGCGGAGATTGAAGGAGGCACGGCGCGCATCGTCGCCGAGACGCCCACGCACGTTGCGGTACAGGTGGAGTCGGCCAGGGGCGGAACGCTGCTCTTGCGCGACCGCCACCATCGTGGATGGAAAGCCTGGGTGGATGGCGCGGCCGCGGAGATACAACCGCGAGGTCTATTCCGGACCGTCCATGTACCGCCCGGCGGGCATCAGGTGGAGTTTGCCTATCGGCCGTGGACGTTCTTTGCCGGCGCCGCGATAAGGATCGCGGCGTTACTGGCTTGGATCGCAGTGGCCGTCGCGGGCTACGCCCAAAGCTCGTGGAGCGGACCGTAGATGTCGTCCTTCGCAAACGGCACGTACTCGAAGCCGCGGCCGAAGGGATCGTCGTAGCGGATCGTGGTCCAGTCAATTCCCATCGCCGAGTAAATAGTGGCTTCCACGTCTTCCGGACGCACATCCCGTCCGCGTGACCAGCCGGGATCGACAGTGGCTGAGCCGGTCGCGTTGGTGCTGCCGAGGGCCCGTCCGCCGCGAATGCCTGCGCCGGCGAAGAACACGAACTGCTGGAAGAAGTGGTCGCGCCCGGCTTGGGCGTTCA
>CAYPHP010000282.1:0-5668 GCA_964410045.1 uncultured Acidobacteriota bacterium
GGGGAGACTGCGCTCCCGCGGCATTGTCGAAGAAGATGAAGTCACCCTCGCGTTCCAGCGCGGGAAACTCGGCGCGAACTTCCTCAATCGGAAAAGGCATCGGTCCAGTATCATATGCTGTCATGACCGAACTGGAAGCGCTCCGCGCACTAACTACGCCTAGCGTCTCGAACGCCGTCGAGAAGTTCGACCTGCGCTCCTGGAACCAGGGATTCATGTCCCCTGAGATCCGCTGCCTCCTTCCGGAACTCGGCGTGATGGTGGGTTATGCCGTGACCGCGCGCTATGCCGCACGTGAGCGTCCGGCCAAGCTGGGTTCGCGATACGAGTTCTGGAAATACATCCTCCAGTTTCCCGAGCCTCGCGTCGTGGTCATGGAAGATCTGGACACGCCGCCCGGAGTGGGCGCGTACTTCGGCGAGGTCCAGACCACCATTCACAAGCGGCTCGGGTGCGCGGGCGTGGTGACTAACGGGCATGTCCGCGACATGGACGAAGTGCGGGCCATGGGCTTCCACTATTTCGCCGGCGGTGTTTGCGTCTCGCACGCCTATGTTCACCTGGTGGACTTCGGAACGCCCGTTCGCGTCGGCGGACTGGAAGTCAAGTCCGGCGAACTGATCCACGGCGACCAGCACGGGGTGATGAGCGTGCCTCGCGAGATCGCCGCCCGCGTCCCGGAAGCGGCGCGCCAAGTGGCCGAGCGCGAGCAACGCATCATGGGTGTCTGCTCCGCGCCTGACTTTTCACTCGAAAAACTGCGCGACGCATACGAATCGAAATGACCGCCTCCCACGAAGTCTTGCTGCGTTTCTGCACAGAGTGTTTCGTCAAGCTGGGCATGCCCGCTGACGATGCCGCGTTGACCGCCGACAATCTGGTCTTCGCCAGCCTGCGCGGCGTGGACTCGCACGGCGTGATGCGCATGAAGATCTACGCCGACCGCATGCGCGCGCGCGGCACCGATCCGCACGCCCGTCCCATTGTGGTCAGTGAGAGCGCTACCCACGTGTTGATCGACGGCGGGCACGGCGTGGGCCAGGTGGCCGCCAATGATGCCATGCGCCGGGTGATCGCTAAAGCCGGCGATGCAGGCATTGCCTTCGGCGGAGTCCGCAACAGCAATCACTACGGGGCGGCCGGCTACTTCGCCATGATGGCGCTGGACCACGGAATGATCGGCGCCTGTTGGTCGAACGCTACCCCGCTGCTCGCGCCCACTGGCGGACGCGTCGCCAGCGTGGGCAACAATCCGGTGGCCGTGGCCGTGCCTGCCGGACGCCACCCGGCGCTGGTCCTGGACATGGCTTCCGGCACCGTGGCCAAAGGAAAGATCCTGGTGGCGCTGCAAGAAGGCCGGAAGATCCCGACCACGTGGGCGCTCGACGAGAACGGCTTGCCCACCGACGATCCTGTCGCCGCTGCTCGCGGATTGATTCAGCCGCTCGGAGGTTACAAGGGCTACGGGATCAGTCTGGTCCTCGACATCCTGAGCGGCGTCCTGATGGGCGGCAACTACGGGACGCTCATCGGTCAGATGTATGGCGCAAACGACCGTCACACGGGAACCGCTCACGGTTGCGCCGCGCTCCGCATCGATCGCTTCATGCCGGAGGCTGAGTTCCGCAGCCGCATGGACGAGATCATCGACCAGATGCACGCCTGCCCGCTGGCGCCCGGCTCCGATCGCGTGCTGGTGGCCGGCGAGCCGGAGATCGAATTCGAGAAGGAGCGCCGCGCCAACGGCATTCCACTCTCGGGTCCGTTGGTCGAAGAGTTGCGTGCGCTGGCCGGCGAGCTGGGCGTCAACTTTCCGCTGTGACCTGGCGGAAACCGACGAGCGTCCGCCGCCGTCAATCCGAGAATGAAGCGGACATTTATGGTGGTATTGCTGGTGACCCTCGCGGCTCATGCTCAGTTCGTGAGTGTGAGCGGCGGAGGAGTCGTCACCCAGGACCGTACGGCCAGCGCCGGGTTGGGCACGGCGCGCGCGGACTTCTCCAGTTCGCCGATCGTGGCGGCGGACGCCGGCCTCCCCATCTTCCCGTTGGTCACCGGCGGGGTCCATTACAGCTACTCGCGGCCTGGACTTTCACTCTTTCGCGGCGACGCGTTTGGCTCGCGGGCCGAGGTGGGCCTGCAGGCCAACACCCTGACGTTCGATGCGCGCGTCCACACGCCGCAGTTCAGCGGATGGCGTCTCTACGGACTGGCGGGAGTGGGTTTCACGCGCTTTACCCTGGATGTGAACCAGCAGGTGGAATCGCCTTTCCCGAGCGGCGCGCCGAACTCGGTGACGTCACCCGTCTTCACCTACGGCGGAGGCCTCGAGCGCAAGGTCGTGCCTCTGGTTCGTTTGAAACTCGAAGTGCGCGACTACCTGACCGGTTTATCGAACCGCTTCTTCACGCCCGGCGGGACGTTTCATCGGACCGCAGTTCTTGGCGGCGTGGTGTTTGGACGGTAAGCGTCCTGAGTCTGAAATTAAGTGAATATGTTGGGACCTGCTTGGAGTGCGGGAGCTTGCTCCCGCGCCGGCAGCTCGCTGCCGGTGAGACCGAGGCAAGCCTCGGCCTCCGAAGGCGGCGGCAAGCCGCCGCACTCCAAGATAGCAACTCCACCTTGTTCAGTGACTAGCGCCAGACAGCGGTGCGCAGCAGCCGAGCCTCTCGCACCGCTACTACGGCGTCGAACAGCGTGATCGGCTGCTCCGGAAATGCGAGCAGCCTCCTGCGGGCTTCGCTGACGGCGGGCGCCATCAGGTTTCTCCGGCATCCGCATTTCCTATCGCCCGCATAAGCAGATGCGATTGCTGCGATCGGCGCCGCCCCGGTAGTCTTGAAAGGATGAACACTGGGGACAACGCCTGGATGCTGGTGTGCTCGGCGCTGGTGCTGATGATGACCGGGCCGGGGCTGGCGCTGTTTTACGGCGGTTTGGTGCGCAAGAAGAACGTGCTGGCAACGATGATGCAGAGCTTCGCGCTGATGGCTTTGATCACCGTGTTGTGGGCGCTGTTCCTCTACAGCCTGTGTTTCGGCGCAGGCAACAGCGTGATCGGCGGACTGCAGAACACATTCCTGCGCGGCGTGGGCGCGGCCCCCGATCCCGATTACGCCGCCACCATCCCGCTATCGACCTTCATGGTCTACCAGCTCATGTTCGCGATCATCACGCCCGGCCTGATCACTGGGGCCTTTGCCGAGCGCATGAAATTCAGCGCCATGCTGTTGTTCATGACCCTGTGGTCGGTGCTGATCTACGCGCCGATGGCCCACATGGTTTGGGGCAAAGGCGGGTTGCTGAACGCGGCGTTGGGCGGACGCTTCCCTACTCTCGACTTCGCCGGCGGCACCGTGGTGCACATCACTTCGGGAGTCTCCGCGCTGGTTTGCGCGCTGTACCTGGGCAAACGGCTGGGCTATCCGCACCAGCCGATGACGCCGCACAGCGTGGTCCTCAGCTTCATCGGCGCATGCATGCTGTGGGTGGGCTGGTTCGGCTTCAATGCCGGAAGCGCCCTGGCCGCAGGCAGTCTGGCCACCAGCGCGTTCGTGGCCACGCACTTCGCGGCCGCGGCGGCGACGCTGTCGTGGAGCGCCTGCGAGTGGATCCGCAACGGCAAGCCCAGCGTGCTGGGCGGCATCTCCGGTGCGGTGGCCGGACTGGTGGCCATCACGCCGGCATCCGGCTTCGTCGGACCGATGTCGGCGCTGCTGATCGGCACGATCGCCGGAGCGTTCTGTTACCTCATGGTGGCCAGCGTGAAAGCGCGGTTCGGATACGACGATTCGCTGGACGCCTTCGGAGTCCACGGCGCGGGCGGTACTATCGGCGCGCTGCTGACCGGCGTCTTCGCCACGCGCGACATCAATCCCATTTTCAAGGACGCCGGCGGCACCGCATTGCCGGTCGGCCTGATCGAAGGCAACGCCGGCCAGTTCGTCAACCAGATCGTGGGCGTGGTTCTGGCGTGGGTGCTGGCCGCCGTCGGCACGCTGCTCATTCTGAAGATCGTCGACAAGGCCATCGGTCTGCGCGTGACAGAAGAGCACGAGATCCAGGGGCTGGACCTTGCGCTCCATGGAGAGGAGGGCTACACCTAAGCGCAATGAAAAAAGTTGAAGCCATCATCCAGCCTTCCCGCTTCGAAGCGGTGAAGGAGGCGCTCCTCGAGATCAACGTCGACGGCATGACAGTGACCGAAGTGCGCGGTCACGGCCGCCAGAAGGGTCACACCGAGGTCTACCGCGGACGCGAGTACGTGATCGACCTGCTGCCCAAGATCAAGCTGGAACTGGTGCTGCCCGACGCGCGCGTGGAAGCGGCGGTGGAGGCCATCGTCCGCGCCGCCCGCAGCGGCAAGATCGGCGACGGCAAGATCTTCGTCTCGCCCGTGGAAGAGGCCATTCGAATCCGCAATGAAGACCGGGGAGAGCACGCCCTGTAGAGAGTTTTACACCGCAGGGATGGACACCATCCGGCGGACCTTCGCCGAGACCAGCGACGGCATCGCCGCGGCTCGCGCGCGCGCTGCACTCGTCGACCAGGTGATCCAGCGGTTGTATCGGGAATCGCTGGAACCCAACGGAGCCGGACCGGAAGGTCTGTGCGCCGTGGCACTGGGCGGGTACGGCCGCAGCATGCTCTTTCCGCATTCCGACGTCGACTTGATGTTTCTCTCCACGGACGATCCCGCGCAGGCGTCCTGGAAAGCGGACCTGGCGGCGCTTTCCTGCTCGCTGTGGGACCTCCGCTTGCGGTTGGGCGAGACGCGCCGCACGCCGGCGGAATGCAGCCGCCTGCATCGCGACAACATGGAGTTCAACATCGCATTGCTCGATGCCCGATTCCTGGCCGGCGATCGAGCCCTCTTTCAACACTTGAAAGACAAGCTGCTTCCATCCTTGCTGTCTCGCGAGCGCCAGGAATTGACCGCGGCGTTGATCTCCGCGACGCAGCGGCGTCACGGCCGCTTCGGCAGCACTATCTTCCACCTGGAGCCGAACCTCAAGGACGCTCCCGGCGGGTTGCGCGACTATCAAGTGGCCCGCTGGCTTCTGCAGATCGCGCAACGTCCGGCGACCGCGCAGGAGGAGATCGGGCAGGAGCAGAGCGATCACGCCCTGGCGTTCCTGAGTACGGCGCGATGCCTACTGCACTATCGCCGCGACCGCGACGACAATCATCTGACGTACGAAATGCAGGAGGAAGGCGCGGGCAGCGCGCGTCCCGCGGCGAATCCAGGCGATTGGATGCGTCAGTACTTTCGGCACGCGCGCTCCGTTTATCGGCATACGTCCGGACTTCTTGAACGTACTGTCGAGGAGACGCGGGGGCGCGGATCGCTCTACGGCCTGTATCAGGATTGGCGCTCGCGGCTCTCGAGTCCCGACTTCGCGGTCAGCCGCAATCGCATCTACGTTCGTCAGCCGGGGGCGCTCGAAGATCCTGCGTTGCTGTTTGGACTCTTCGAACTGATGGCGCGGCATGGACTTGAACTCAGCGGCGAAGCGGAGGTTGCCGTTACTCGCGTCCTCGGCGACCCGCGCCACGGCGAGCCTCCGCAGCCGATCGAAGTTCCCGGATTGTGGCGACGTCTGCGGCCGGTCCTCACCTTGCCGCGAGCGACGCAAGCCTTGCGCGCCATGCACGAGTTGGGTCTGCT
>CAYPHP010000283.1:0-5655 GCA_964410045.1 uncultured Acidobacteriota bacterium
CCTAGAACCGCTGATCGCCCGCCGCACCACAGCCGAATGGATCGCCGACCTCGAACGTTTAGGCATCCCCTGCGGCCGCGTCCGCTCCGTTGGCGAGGTGCTCACTGACCCGCAAGTGCTGGCTCGCGACCTGGTACAGCATGTGGACCACGCCACGCTCGGCCGGATTTCCACCACGGGCATTCCCATCAAGCTCTCGGCCACGCCGGGTGCCATCCAATCCGCGCCGCCGCTGCTCGGCCAGCACACCGCAGAGGTGCTGCGCGAGGTCCTTGGGATGAACGAAGCCGAGGTTGCCCAGATGAAGAAAGACGGCGCGATCTAGGCAGGTGATACACTAATGGCAGGGAGGTAATACCATGGCCAGCGTGTCCTTGAAGCTGCCGGCCCAACTGATGGCCAAGCTCAATGCCGAGGCCAAGCAACGGCGGACCACCAAGTCGGCAGTCTTGCGGGAAGCACTCGAGGCGCATTTCGCCAATGGTCGCCGGAAGCCAAGAGTCTCCGCGTACGACCTTGTAAAGGACCTTTGTGGCGTGTTCGAGGGGCCGCGCGATCTGTCGACGAACCCGAAGTACATGCGTGGTTTCGGCAGGTGAGTCCGAGGGTGATCTTGGATACGGGGCCGCTCGTTGCGCTTCTGAATCGGCGGGATATGCACTACGAATGGGCATTGCAGCAATGGGCCGGAATCGAACCGCCGCTGATCACCTGTGAGCCGGTGCTCAGCGAGGCTTGCTTCTTGGCGGAAGGAAAGTCTCGTGGTGCGCGAGAAGTCCTGGCCTTAGTGGTCAGGGGAGCGATTCAGGCGAACTTCCGACTTGCGACCGAGGCCCCGGCTCTGAGCGAGTTACTCGCCCGCTACGCGAACATTCCAATGTCATTGGCTGATGCCTGCCTTGTGCGAATGGCTGAGTTGAATCCGGGCAGCCCAGTGCTGACAATCGATTCCCACTTCCGTGTCTACCGCATGCATGGCCGTCAAGTTATCCCCACGATCATGCCTGACCGATAGCTCGCAATTCCTGCAGGCTCAGCTTTCCCGTGTACACCGCCATGCCCAGGGCGGCATGGATTTCCATGGCGTCAAGAGCGCGAATTTCGTCCAGCGTATGGATGCCGCCGGCGGCGGTGATCGGCAAGGGTGTCGCGGCACGAAGGCGACCGAACCAGGCAAGGTCGGTGCCGGTCATCGTGCCCTCGCGGTCCACAAATGTGCAGAGAAACTCGGAGCAATACGGCTCGAGCTGCTGGACCACTTCTTCCGCCGTCAAGTTGGTTGACTCGCGCCAGCCCTTTACCACGATGCGTCCAGCCCGGGAGTCGAGTGCTAGCATCAGTTGGTCACGGCCGATCGCGTCGGCCACTTGCTTGAGGAAGTCGTGACGAATTCCCTGAGCGGAAAACGCGGCCGTCCCGACAATCACCTTGCGCGCACCCGCGCCCGCCACCTGCTGCGCGCGCTCCACGGTGCGGACTCCACCACCTACGCGGCAAGAGACGCGCGCGCACAGCTCAAGGACCAGCGCGTCATTCGAGCCTTGGCCGAGTGCGGCGTCAAGGTCAATCACCTGAATCTCGGGGAAGCCGGCAAACTCTTCGAGCGTCGCCAGGGCCTCGCGCTCCAGCGCTTTGGTCTCGCCGCGCACGAGCTGCACGGCCTTGCCGCCCATCAGGTCGATGCAGGGAATGATCATCGAATCTCCAGGCCGCGGCCGGCCAGATATTGCTTCAGCTCGGGAACCGGCACTTCACCATAGTGAAAGATCGACGCCGCCAACGCGGCATCGGCGACTTGCAGCACGTCATGGAAATGCTCCGGCGCTCCGCCGCCGCCCGACGCGATCACCGGGATGCCGACCGCCGTCGACACCGCGCGCGTCAACTCGATGGCGAAGCCCTGCTTGGTGCCGTCGTGATCCATGGAAGTCAGCAGGATCTCACCGGCGCCAAGACACTCGCCTTCCTGCGCCCAGGCGACGGCATCGAGCGAAGTTTCCCGCCGGCCGCCGTAGGTGAAGACGGTTCGCCCGCGGGCGTCAATCGCGAGAACCACGGCCTGCGCGCCAAATTCCTCCGAGAGCTCGCGGATCAGCTCAGGACGCTCGACCGCCGCGGTGTTCACGGAGACTTTGTCCGCGCCGGCCCGCAACAGTCGCCGGGCGTCTTCGACATGGCGAATGCCGCCGCCAACCGCAAGCGGAATGAAGACGCGTCGCGCGGTCCGCTCGACGACGTCCACCATCGTGTTTCGTTTCTCGGAGGAGGCGGTGATGTCCAGGAAGACCACTTCATCAATGCCCGCGTCGCTGTAGGCCGCGGCTAGTTCGGCGGGATCGCCGGCATCGCGCAATTCCACGAACCGTACGCCTTTCACGACGCGGCCGTCCTTCACGTCCAGGCAGGCGATGATGCGCTTAGCCGGCACGGCTCACCCACGTACGCAGCAACTCGAGCCCGGCCGTCGCGGATTTCTCAGGGTGGAACTGCACTCCGTACAGATTCCCCTTGCGGATGATCGCGCCAAACGCCCGGCCGTGGTGCGCCGTTGCGGAGACGCCCTCAGCGTCGGCGGGCAGGTAGTAGGAGTGCGCGAAGTAGTAGCGTTCGCCGCCCGGCTCCACGGCCGTCCAGCCCATGTGCGGAACTTTTTCTCCCGGCGGGAAGCGCAGCACGCGCCCACGTAGCAGACCGAGACCCTTGGCGTCCGGCGCTTCGTCGCTGCCTTCGTAAAGCGCATGCATGCCAAGACAGATTCCCAGGTATGGTGTGCCCGCACGCAGCCGAGCGCGCAATGGATCGATCAGCGCGGCGGCCTCCAGCGCGCCAATCATCTGTCCGAAGTGGCCGACACCCGGCAACAGGATCGCCGCCTCGTTCAAATCGTGTGCCGTTCGGGCCAATCGGTACTCCGCGCCCAAGACATCCAGCGCGTTCGCCACCGAGCGAAGATTGCCAGCGCCGTAATCGATGACCGCGATCATAGATTCTGCGCAATCTGCGGAATCTGCGGACAGTTCCTCATAGCAGGGCCTTGGTACTCGGCAACTCACGCGCGAGCCGCCGGTCTTTCGAGCACGCCACGCGCATCGCGCGCGCCCAGGCTTTGAAGATGGCCTCAATCTTGTGGTGAGACGACCGCCCGTAGAGCGCCTTCAGATGCACATTGGCGCGAGCGCTCACCACGAAGCCTTGAAAGAAGTCCTCAAGCAGCTCGACTTGCAGATCGCCGACACGCTGCTGGCGGACCTTGGTATCCAGCACCAGGTAGGGACGCCCGCCAAGATCCACAGCGGCGACGCCGAGCGTCTCGTCCATGGTCATCAGAAAATAGCCCGCGCGGTTGATGCCCTTGCGATTGCCGAGTGCGCGATCGAAACAAAGCCCGAGGACGATGCCTACGTCTTCAACGGTGTGATGCTGATCCACGTCCAGATCGCCAGTGGCGGCGACATCGAGATCGAAGCCGCCGTGCTTGGTGAACAACTCCAGCATGTGGTCGAGGAAGCGCACGCCGGTGAGCACGCGATAGCGGCCGCGGCCGTCTAGGTTCAAGCGCGCCCGAATCTGTGTTTCAGTGGTGATTCGCTGGACCTTTGCGACTCGCGTCATAGGGCGCATCTCAGTTCGCGCAACACACGCCGCATTTGCGGCATCGTTCCGACGGTGACGCGCACGCAGCCGGGCAGCTCATAGCTGCGGTCGCGGACCAGAATGCCGTGGCGGCGCAGGCCGTCCTTGACCCGCGCGGCACGGTCGCCGAATCGCACCAGAACAAAGTTGGCGTGGCTCGGCACGAAGTCAATTCCGCTCCGCTTCAGTTCCGCCTGAAACCATTCGCGCGCCTTGACGACACGCCGGGCGTAGGCCTTGACGCGGCCCGCCTGCCGCAGCACCGCCGTGGCTCCAGCCATCGCCGCCACGTTCACGCTGTACGGCGAGTGAGCCTTGCGCAGATGCTGGGCCGTCTCGCGATGCGTGAACAAGCAGCCGATGCGCAGGCCGGCCAGGCCGTGCGCTTTCGAAAAAGTCCGCGCGACCGCCAGGTTTCGGTAGCGACGGATCCAAGGGATCGTTGTGTGACCATAAAAATCGTAATAGGCCTCGTCCACCAACACCATGGTCTCGGGAAAATCGCGCAGCAGGTTTTCAATGTGCTTCGGCGCCAGCACCGTGCCGCAAGGATTGTTGGGATTGTCGATCAAAATCATCCGCGCGCCTTTGGCAGCCTCGCGGCGCGCCGCGTCTAGCGGAAACGAGAGATCCGGCCCACGCCCGATGTTCACCACCTCCGCCCCAATCACCGAGGCGTAGAAGCGGTACATGGCGAAACAGGGCTCGGCCACGATCACGCGCTGCTTCGGCTCGACGAACACGTTCATCAGCAGGAGAATCGCATCGTCTGTGCCATTGGTGATCTGGGTCTCGTCAGCGTGAGCGCCAAATCCCTTGGCGATGAACGCCCGCGTCGACTCGTACTCCGGATACATGGCGATCTGTTCCGGCCGCATCACGCGGGCGATGGCCTTGGCGACTTGGGGCGAACAGCCTTCCGTGTTCTCGTTGAAGTCCAGGCGTAAGTATCCCTGCCGTCCCGACGACGGCGGCTTGTAGGGGTCCATGCGGAGAATCGCAGTATGCGGTTTCATCGTATTCTCACCTCGATCGACCTGGCATGTTGCTCCAGCCCTTCTGCTCGCGCAAGCGTGGCGATGGTAGGCGCCAATCGGGCAAGCCCGCCGGCCGTGAGGTTCTGCACGGTGATCACTTTCACGAAATCCCAGACCGAGAGGCCGCCGCGCAAACGAGCGCCGCCCGCCGTCGGCAAAGTGTGATTGGGTCCGGTGGCGTAATCTCCCGCAGCCACTGGACTGTAAGGACCTAGGAAGATGCTGCCTGCATTGCTGACCAGCTTTACCCAATCGGGATCCTGCAACCAGAGATGCTCGGGCGCGATGCGGTCGGCCAACTCCAGAGCCTCTTCGACGGTACGAGTCACCACGGCGGCGCAGTTGGTCTGATTGACCTGTTCCGCCACCTTTCGTGCGAGTGGCTTCGATGGGGTCAACAACACTGCGACGGCGGCGGGATCATGCTCGGCCTGGGCCATCATGTCGGCGGCGATCCATTGTGGATTTCCGCTTTCCGCCACCAGCACGATTTCCGTGGGCCCGGCGATGAAGTCAATTCCCACCTCGCGGCTGACCAGGCGTTTGGCGGCGGTGACGAACACGTTGCCTGGACCGGTGATTCGCTCGGCGCGGGGAATGGTCTTTGTGCCGTAGGCCATCGCGGCAATGGCCTGCGCGCCTCCAATGGGATAGACGGCGTCGGCGCCAGCCAGGTGCGCGGCGGCCAGCACCGCCTGCGGCGCTCGCGGGCTGGCCACGCCGATGTGCCTGACGCCGGCCACGCGTGCCGGAATCGCGGTCATCAATACGGTCGAGGGCAGGGGATAACGGCCTCCGGGCGCGTAGCAACCGGCAGACGCGAGCGGGCGGACCACTTGTCCGGCGAGCACGCCCGGCGCGACCTGCGCGGTCCAGGACCGGGGCTTCTGCAAGCGAGCGAAGCGTCCGATGTTTGCCGCGGCTTCCCGCATCGCCTTGCGCAGCGGCGCTAGCGTCGCCTTCCACGCCGCGCGCATCTCCTCAG
>CAYPHP010000284.1:0-5652 GCA_964410045.1 uncultured Acidobacteriota bacterium
CGGATCAACAGGTCAGTTTCACCGACTGTGTCTCGTTTGCTCTGCTCAAGCGTCGCCGGGTCGGCACGGTCTTCACTTTCGATCACCACTTCGGCATGGCCGGATGGCGAACGATCCCAGAATCTTGATTTTGCGGTGTCCGGCTATTCAGACTTGCTGGGTTCCGGTTCCGTTGCCGGCGGCGGTTCCGGCGCCGCGGCCACGCCCACCAGCCGCGCGTAATACTCCGGACGCGCATGCTTCAAGTGTTCCGCGGGGACCTTGCCGTTGAGCCAGGCGGTGTCCATGGGGTAGATGTCGGGGTCGAAGATCACCATATACCCGTGCCAGATGAGAATGGCCAGCGTTGCCAGGATCGCTTCGTAGTAGTGGATGGCGGTGGCTGCGTCGGTCACCCACTTGGGGAAATACCGCAGCGTGAAATTGTTGAACCACAGCAGGAATCCGGAAACCGCCATCACCACCGTGCCCCACATGAAGGCCCAGTACTCCATCTTCTCGGCGTAGTTGAAGACGCCGAAGGTAGGCCGCTCCGAGGAGAGACCCAGGTTGTACTTGAAGACGGCCAAGATGTCCTTGGCGTCGCCGAAGTCCGGGACCAGGTATTGGAGGGCCTTGCGATCCCGTCGGCGCACGATCAAGTGGATGATGTGGTAGACCAGCGCGGTCACCAGGATCACCGCGGCGATGCGATGCACCCATCCTCGCAGGGCCATCTGTCCTTCCCAGCGCACGATGGGCGCGGCCCACCAGCTTTCCGGAAACTTCAGCGCGAACCCGGTGACCACCAGGATGGTGAAGCTGACCATCACCAGCCAATGGGCCATGCGGAAATGCAGATTCATGCGCTCGACCTGCTCGCCGCCGGCGAAACGCGGGCGCGGACGCCGCAGCTTGGCCAGCCAGTCGATCAGGTTGTGCAGCAGCATGAATCCCAGGGTCGCCGGGATGATCAGCCAGTATCCCCAGCGAATGATCTTCACTGAAGCATGCTCGGTGCTGGTGCCGGTCTTGGTGTGGATCGCGCCGATGGCGAAGCGCTCTCCGGCTCCGGGATGGCACGATCCGCAGGTCTTGGCCAAGTTTGCTGGGCTGACGGTGGAGCGCGGGTCGCTCGATGCCAGGATGTTGTGCACGCCGTGGCAGGACGCGCAGTTCGCGACTTTGGTGGAACCGGCCGCCGACGACAACCCGTGGAAGCTGTCCTGGAAAGTTTCCAGGCGGTCGGCGGGCATATTGAAGCGCGCCGAAAGGCGTTCGTCGGCATGGCAGCGTCCGCACGTGACGCTGGAAACGCGCGCTGGATTCACCAGCGACTGGGCTTCGCTGGGGGCCAGGATGCGGTGTTCGCCGTGGCAGTCGGTGCATACCGGCGCTCCCCGGACCTTGCGGGCCACCGCTTGTCCGTGCACGCTGTCGGCATAGACCTTCTGGATCTCCGCATGACAGGCCCCGCAGGTGGCCGGAACGTTGAAGTGGTTGGTCTTCGACCGGGCATCCGAGCCGGGCATGATGTTGTGGCTGGAATGACAGTCGGAGCAGGACGCTGCCTTGTCGTTGCCGGCGGCCACGGCGCGCCCGTGAACCGTGCCGCTGAACGACTCCACCGGCATGGCCAGCTCAATCTTGTGACGGCGGAGGAAATCAGGATTCGAATGGCAGGTGGCGCAGGTGGCCGGCAGGTTCTTCTTGGCTACCGGCGATGCCGCATCGGTGTGCGCCACCACGGTATGCACCGGGCCGTGGCAGGAACTGCACGCCGGACCGTCCTGGGAACTGTCGCGGCCGTGCACGCTGGCCCTGAACTCCTTCATCGTGTCGGCGTGACAGGTGTTGCAAGTCGGACGCGCGATCTTGGCGGGATGCGGATAGCCCTTGATGTCCGTATGGCAACCGCCGCACTCCAGCATGGCGTGGATGGAGGCTTTCCACTTGGTTTCGTCGATCTTGTCGGCGTGACAGCCAAGACAGTCCTGTGCCAAGAGTGGCGCCAGGCCAAGAATGAAGAAAAAGAAGGATCCACGGATTACACGGATTACACGGATTCCGACATCCGTGTAATCCGTGTAATCCGTGGATCCTTCTTTCTTCATTTCAGTCCCAAATCGGCGAGCACTTTTGGATTGGCCTCGTCCATCGCCAGGATCGTATGGCAGGAAGCGCAATCGCTGGAAATCTCCTTGCCGTCTTTGCTCTTGTGATTGCCGTCGTGGCAGCGGAAGCAGCCCAGGAAATCTTCATGTCCCAGGTTGTTCGGATAGGTTCCCCAGGTGACTTTCATGTCCGGGAACACATACCGCAGATAGATGCCCTTCACCTGGTCGGCAGCGGTCTCCACCACCGCGCGGTGGTTGGCGTAGATCTCCGGATAAGTGGTCCGGTAATACTCGGCAATCGCCGCGGGGATCCGCTGCGAGGCGGTGTTGCGATCCGGATAGTCGGCGCGCAGCAGTTCCACCGCCTTCTTCTTGATGAAGGGGAGGTCCGGGCTGATGCGTTTCTCGCTCAGGGCGATGTCCATGGCCCGCTCCGGCATCAGGAAGACGTGGGTGGGCCGGTTATGGCAGTCTACGCAATCCATCTTCCGGTTCTCGCCTTTGGCCAGTTGCGCGGGCGTGGGCTTGACCTCGGTGGAGAAGTACTCCACGGTCTTGCCGTTGTCATCCACGTAGCTGACCACCGGCAGCACTTGGCGGCGGTCGTCGGTGGCCACGTAGGAGATGCGCTCGGTAACGTCGAGATGGCGGCCGTGGATTCCTTGAGCGCCGCGATGGTCGCGCCCGCCGATCTTCAGCACCAGGATCGTGGTGAGCGGCGTGTTCTTCTCGTCGTCGGAAAACTTGGTGCGCACCCAGAACTTGTCGCCGGAGAAGCGCTGCGGCCAGTGGCACTGTTCACAGGTCTCGCGGGCCGGACGCAGTTCCCGCACCGGCGAAGGGATAGGCCGCGAATAAGTCTTGAAGGTCACCGCCAGGATCTGCCGCGTGCCGGAGAGCTTGGAGCGCACAAACCAGGGCGCTCCCGGACCGATGTGGCATTGGACGCAGCCTACGCGCGAATGCGGCGAGTTCACGAACGCGGTGTACTCCGGCTGCATCACCGTGTGGCAGGTCTGCCCGCAGAACTGGGTGGTCTCCATGTAGTGGACCCCGCGGTACGTTGCGGTCAGGAAGATCAGCAGGTTCAGCGCGGTCATCACCCCGATGAAGGTTGCGGTCTCGCGCAGCCGGGGATCGCGCAGGTCGACCTTGGGATACTCCACCGGCAGCTTACCGACGAAGCGCTCCCGGCGGTACTTCATGCCGATCCCAACGGGAATCAGCATCAGGCCGAACACGAAGATGCCCGGCAGAATCAGGTAGGCGATGATCCCAACGTACGGGCCTACGCTGATCCCGAAGAACTCGCTGGTGTACAAGGAGATCAGGGTGACCACGCTGGCCGTGGTCAGCACCACGCCGGTCTGGCTTACCCGGTTGTTGCTGAGATACCAGACTGGCCTGAGAAACTTCTGGAATCGCCCGACGCTGCCGTTGCTGGTCATAGTCCTCACATAGTACTAAAGCAACGGGCGGGCCGAACGTCATTGGCTCCTAAGCCCTTTTCCTGCCGTGGTTTGAGGCCGGACGCGGTCCGCCAACTGTGGAATTCCTCGCCAAATTGGGTGTAGAACCCTGGGTTTTTTTCCGCACGTCTCCGGCCTCTCGGTAATCAAGTCTAGACGGCTGTAGGGGATGCAAGCCACCCATGCGTGGCCCGCGAGTTGCGTGATAGGCAATGGCGTCCCCGTGATTGGCGCGCTCCTTATCTTCGTGCTCATGGGCCAGGAGCCCAAGCCGCTCCCCGGAGCGGAAGAGTGTGCCGCCTGCCATGATGCCGGTCGCCGGACCGGCAAGCGCGAAGCGGGCATGCCCCCGGCGTTCGAAGCTGCGGCGCTGCGGGCGTCGCCGCACGCCACCTTGGAGTGCAAGTCCTGTCACGGCGATATCAAGGACATTCCTCACGCCGACAAGCTGGCCCCCGTAGATTGTTCCGGCTGCCATACCGACCAAGGCACGCAGTACGCCGAGAGCCTGCACGGTCGCGCTGTCAAGAAAGGCGACAAACTGGCCCCGCAATGCAAGTCCTGCCACGGCAGCCATAACGTCCTGCCCGCAGCCAACCCGCGCTCCGCGATCTCCACGATGGAGATTCCCCGCCTGTGCGGACGCTGCCATCGCGAAGGCACCGCCGTCAGCCTGACCCGCCAGATCCCCGAGGAAAGCATCCTGGAAAACTACATGGACAGCATCCACGGCGAAGGACTGTTCAAGCGCGGCCTGACGGTGACCGCGGTTTGCACCAGTTGCCATACCTCGCACTTCGTCCTGCCGCATACCGACGCCCGGTCGTCGATCGGCAAAAACAACATCGCCAAGACCTGCACCAAGTGTCACGCGCAGATCGAAACGGTGCATCGCAAAGTGATCAGCGGCGAGTTGTGGGAGAAGCAGGCCCACGTGATTCCGGCGTGCGTGGATTGCCACTCGCCGCACAAGGTACGCAAGGTCTTCTATCCCCAAGGCATGGCCGACCGCGATTGCTTGCGCTGCCACGAGAATCCCGACTTGAAGACCGTCAAGGGAGGAAAGACCGTCTCGCTCTTCGTCAAGCAGGACGAGTTGGGGGCGTCGCGCCATTCGAAGACCGCCTGCGTGCAGTGCCATACCGGCGGCACGCCTTCCGACGTGCGCCCCTGCCGTACGGTGGTCGAGAAAGTGGATTGCTCCATCTGCCATGCCGACCAAGTGGGCCAATACCGCCAGAGCCGCCACGGCACGCTGGCGGCTTCGGGCAGTCCCGACGCGCCGGTCTGCGCCGATTGCCACGGCAGCCACGGCGTGAAAGCCAAGAGCGACACCACGTCGCCTACATTCTCGCGCAACGTTCCGGCGTTGTGCGCCACCTGCCATCGCACCGGTCAGAAAGCCGCGCTGCGTTACGCCGGCAAGCAAACGCAGGTGGTGGAACACTATCTCGAGAGCATCCACGGCAAGGGCTTGATGGAGAGCGGCCTGACGGTGACCGCCAATTGCGCCGACTGCCACTCCGCGCACCTGGAACTGCCCAGCAACGATCCCCGCTCCAGCGTCAACCCCAAGAACATCGCCAACACCTGCGCCAAGTGTCATCGCGGGATTTACGAGCAGTACACCGCCAGCGTCCATTCCACGGACGTCACTCGTACCGGCAAGCCGCTGCCGGTCTGCGCCGACTGCCACTCGGCCCACAGCATCAAGCGCACCGACCTTTCCGATTTCCGGCTGCACATCATGGATCAGTGCGGCCGATGCCACCAGTCCATTTCTGAAAGCTACTTCGATACGTTCCATGGCAAGGTGTCGAAACTCGGCTACCTGGCCACGGCCAAGTGTTACGACTGCCACGGCGCGCACGACATTCTGCCGGTGACCAATCCCAAGTCACGCTTGAGCCGCGACAACATTGTCGCCACCTGCGCCACGTGCCATCCCGGATCGCACCGCCAGTTCGCCGGGTATCTCACCCATGCCACGCATCACGATCCCCAGCGCTATCCGCTGCTGTTCTACACCTTCTGGGGCATGACCACGCTACTGGTCGGGACGTTGGTGGTGTCGGGCGCTCATACCG
>CAYPHP010000285.1:0-3553 GCA_964410045.1 uncultured Acidobacteriota bacterium
CCTGCGGCTGGCTTCATGGCCTGGCTCACCTTCCGGATCATTCAGTTCTTCCTGCCAAGCGCATAGGTGACGGGTGTCGGGTGACAGGTATCGGGTGAAGGTATAATCGAGATTGATGTCCGACCCGACACCCGACACCCGACACCCGAGACCCTTCTCTGCGATCGAAGATGCCATCGCTGACATTCGCGCCGGGAAGATGGTGGTAGTGGTGGACGATGAGGACCGCGAGAACGAAGGCGATCTGTGCATGGCCGCCGAAAAGGTCACCCCGGACGCCATCAACTTCATGACTCTGCAGGGACGCGGGCTGATCTGCGTGGCCTTGACCGAAGAACGGCTGGACCATCTCCGCATCCCGTTGATGACTCCCAAAAACACCTCGCTGTATTCGACGGCTTTTTGCGAAAGCATCGACGCCAGGGTGCGTGGGGTGACTACCGGAGTCTCCGCCTACGACCGGGCCACGACGATTCAAGTGGCCATCGATCCCGCGACCAGGCCCGGCGACTTGGGCCGGCCTGGACACGTCTTCCCGTTGCGGGCGCGGAAGGGTGGCGTGCTGGTCCGCGCCGGTCAGACCGAAGCCAGCGTGGATCTGGCCCGCCTGGCGGGCTTGGTTCCTGCGGGCGTCATTTGCGAAATCATGAACGCGGACGGGAGCATGTCCCGTCTGCCGGCCCTGGTGGAATTCTGCGGCCAGCACCAGATGAAGATGATCACCGTCGCCGACCTGATCCGCTACCGCATGCAGAATGAGCGCTCTGTAACGCGGACCGGCGAGTCGCTGCTCCGCACACCGCACGGGGACTTTCGGATCGTGGCCTACGAAAGCATGGTCGACGGCGGAGGGCACTTGGCGCTGGTGATGGGGGACGTCGAGTCGGGCGAGCCGGTGCTGGTGCGCATGCACCGCTACTGCCTGGCTGGAGACGTCTTCAACTCCACTGCTTGCGATTGTCACGCGTTGATCGAAGCGTCGTTGGAGCGCATCGGGCGGGAAGGACGCGGCGTCCTGGTCTATCTGCACAAGACCGCGCCGGGTTACCAGACGGAGGAACGCGGCAAGGATCCCGCCGCGCTGATCTTCCATGGACGCGAATTCTCCACGCCGAATCCTGTCGCGCATCAGCGGCGGACGCAGCACGAGTCCGGGATCGGTTCGCAGATTCTATCGGACCTGAACTTGAAGCGGATCCGGCTGCTCACGAATCATCCGCGGAAAGTTGCCGCGCTCGAAGGATTCGGCATCGAAATCGTCGAGCAGGTCCCGCTCAGCCTGCAATCTCCGATCACTTCACCTTAACGTATGGGCGCAGTTTCTGCAGGCGCTGCCGGCTCATTCCCTTGATGATTAGCAAATCCTCGACGCGCCGGAACGGGCCGTTCTTCTCGCGGTAGCGGACGATGCTCTTGGCAGTGGCCGGTCCCACGCTGGGCAGGGTCTGAAGCTGCTCGATGCTGGCGGTGTTGACGTTGATCGGCGTCGCCGGAGGATCCTTGGCCAACGCCAGCAGCAGCAACAGGCCGAACAACTCCATGCACTCAGCATAAGATGATTGGCCATGCAGGCAAGCGAAATCCTGGCGCCAGGCGGGCCCGTGGAACGCCTGCTGGAGAGCTATGAGAGCCGCCCGCAGCAAATGGAAATGTCCGCTGCCGTCGAGCGGGCGCTCGCGAACAAAGGCATTTTGGTGGTGGAAGCCGGAACCGGAACCGGCAAAAGCCTCGCCTACCTGATCCCTCTGGCCCTGCATGCCCTGAATACCAAGCAGCCCGTGGTGATCAGTTCTAGCACCCACGTCCTGCAAGACCAGCTCATTACCAAGGACATTCCCCTGGTCCAGGACGTGCTCGACACGCTCGGTCTGAAGCTGCGAGCGACCGAGGTGAAAGGCATGGGCGCGTACGCCTGCCAGCGCGATCTGGACGATGCCGCCGCAGGTCTGCTGCTGGTGGAAGGCGAGGCGCGCGACGCGTTGAAGCGGCTCCACGCCTGGATGCAAAAGTCGATCGAGGAACGAGGTGAGGGATCGCGCTCGGAGGCGCCGCGCGTTCCTGAGGATCTGTGGAGCCAGGTCCACGCCGACCGGGATACATGCACCCGCGAGGAATGCCGCTTCTACGACACCTGCTTCTTCTTCCAGGCCCGCCGCCGGATCCAGGACGCCGATCTGCTAGTGGCTAATCACAGCCTGGTCTTCGCCGATCTGGCGGTGAAGGAGGAAGGCGGCGGTGTGTTGCCGAAATACTACGTGCTGGCGCTGGACGAAGCTCACAAGGTCGAGGACGCCGCCACCAGTTTTCTGGGCGGCCAGGTAAGCCCGCGCAGCTTGCGCTTCGCCCTGAACCGCCTTCATGGCGTGCGCGGAGGCGCCCTCAGCCGCATCATCCATCACCTCCGCGAGATCAAGATGCCGCAGCGCGAGCGCGAGTCTTTGATCGCGCTCCTGGAATCGCAAGTGGGCGAGGAGGTCACCCGCTTGCTGGAGGCCCTCAAGGAATCTTTCGACAACATCGAGAGAGCCTATCGGGAGATCGTCGATCCTGGCGGCGGCACGCGGTCCGCAGTCTGGAAACCCCTTCGCCTGGTGCCGCGAATCTACCAGCACGGCGCGTTTGTGCTGGCGCAGACTGCCGGTCATTACCTGACCAGCCGGATGGAAATGCTGGCCGGACACATCCGTCCGGCCTTGTTCCGGCTGGAGGCGCTCGAAGATCTGTTCCTGACGCGGGAGATCCAGATGCTGCGGTCCACGCAAGAACGGTTGCTGGTGACCGCCGCGCAGATCCGCGCGTTTTTCGATCCGTTGTCGGGAGCCGGAGAAATGGTCAAGTGGCTTCAGCCGCAATCCAGCCGTAGACACGGTCTGGAGATTCACCTTGCTGCCGCCCCGCTGGAAGTCGCGCCACATCTCGAGCAGCGCCTCTTCAAGCGTTTGGATTCCGCAATCCTGACCAGCGCCACTCTGGCGGTGGGCCAGAGCTTCGACTACTTGAGCAATCGCCTGGGCCTATCCGGCGAGATGGTCCCGCGCCGGGCCACGCAGTTGCTGGGTTCTCCATTCGATTTCGCGGGACGCGTGCTGGCCGGATTTCCGCTGGATCTCCCGGAACCCGATCAGGAGGATTTCCTGAAGGCCGCCGCGCGCTTCCTGTGGCAGGCCATTCGTGCCTCCCGCGGCCGCTCACTGGTGCTGTTCCAATCGTGGACCGCTCTGCGCCAGACCCATGAGTTGATGGCGCCGCATGCCGGACGCCTCGGCTTTCGCCTGCTGGTGCAAGGCGAGCTGAGCAAGAAGGATCTGATCCGCACGTTCCGCGAGGACATCACTTCCGTGCTTTTGGCCACTGCCGGATATCGCGAAGGTGTGGACGTGCCCGGCGAGTCGCTGTGCAACCTGATCCTTCACCGGCTGCCCTTCACAGTTCCAGATGAGCCGGTGACCGAAGCCCGCGTGGAAGCGATCGCCGCCGCCGGCGACGATCCCTTCCGCCACTACACGCTGCCCGCCGCGGTCCTGACCTTCAAGCAAGCCTTCGGCCGCCTGAT
>CAYPHP010000285.1:3563-5649 GCA_964410045.1 uncultured Acidobacteriota bacterium
GATCCGGCGCGGCTCCGATTACGGCGTGTTCCTGTGTCTCGACAAACGGGTGATCACCAAGGCCTACGGCCGGTCGTTCCTGGCGGCCCTGCCCAAGTGCCGGCTGGTGAGGGGAGAATCGCGGCAGGTGATCGCCGAGGTGAAGCAGTTCCTCTCCAGGTTCGACCGGAAGTAACCACGGATTACGCGGATTTCGCGGATTAGATCAGAAGGACTTTGCCCCAACGGCGGATGCGTTCATCGGCGGTGAGCAGGCGCAGTCCGTGGCAAAGCGCAGTGGCCACGATGATTTGATCGGCAGGATCCTTGGGGAAGCCGGGGCCGAGCCGAACGCTTTCGAGCGCGATCTTGGAAGTGATCGGAAGGACTGTGATCAACGGGTTGTGCTCGATTCCCTCGAGCCAACGATCGAGAGGTTGTCCAACACTCAGCCGGCCGCGCTCCACGGCAGCCGCCAACTCTCTCAGCGTAATGGCGCTGATCGCAACACCATGTCCCAATCGCTCTTCCCCTTCAATCGCACGAATCTGCGCCGGGGAGAGTCTGCCGGTATCCAGGCGCCACCAGGTGAGGATGTGCGTGTCCAGGAGCAGCGAGAGCATTGGGAGCTACGGATTCTCCCAGTCATCGGCTTCGTTGAAGCTTACGATGTCACCTTTGATCTTCACGATGCCCTTCCATGATCCGCGAAGAGTTTGATTCTTCGCCGAGACCGGCGCCACGCGGGCCACCGGCTTGCCGTGCTTGGTGACCACCAGCGTCGCGCCCTCGGCAACGTCGTCCAGCAATTTGAGACACTTGGCCTTGAACTCGCTTGCGGCGATTGTGGTTTCCTTCATGCTCTGATTGTAATCTGACCAGTTTGACTGGTCAATAGGTCAGATCGTGATCAATAGGCCGGCTGGCCGTCCACCAGCATCTTGGAGGCCTTGAATTCTACGAGGACCCGGCCGGCCTGGATAGGGCTGATCTGGGGATGGGGAAACTCCAGGCTCAGGCTGGCATCGGGCGAATCGAGAAGCCCCTTGCCGTCGACGCGGCGCGGAAAGAGCAGATCGAAGCTGCGGTCCTCCCCTTTGCCGATCACCAGCCGAAGGGGGGACACTCTCTGGCCGCCGGCCGCAATGAGGAAAACGTTGTTCTGCAACTCTGCCGGGTTTCTGGTCTGCCAGTAGGTCGTCAGGTCGCGGTCCAGAGTCTGCGGAGCGCCGCCGTAGGTCACATGCACGCGGATGACATCCGTGAAAGTGGCGCCCAGAAACTTGGCCGAGTCCTGGTCAAAGAGCTGCTTCTTCTCCGGCGGGAGTTGGTCGTACTTCAACGAGATCTGCTCCTGGCGGACCATGGCCTGGCGAATGGGCAGCGCCGAGTGGAGTTGCACGTTGTAGCGGATCGTGGGCCGCACTTCTCCGGCCCGGCTTTCCGGGGAGCGCGTCTGGACGGTGTCCAGCGACATGGCGTTGAAGGCGTAGCTTACCGACCAGGGCGAGTCCTCCAGGATCTTCTTCGCCTCGTCCTTGGACCAGCTCGTGTACTTCTTCTTTTGCCAGAAGGGTTGTGCGCCCAGCGATACTGCGGCCAGCAGGACTGCGGACAGGACCAGGGAACAAGTTCTTCGCACCGGAGGACCTCCAGAAAGGAACTTACGAATGATAGTGCCGGAGCGCGGAAAGTTCAAGATTCGCGGCTTATTCGTAACGCAGCGCTTCCACGGGATCGAGGCGGGAAGCCTTCACCGCCGGCCAGAGACCGAAGAACAGTCCAACGCCCACGGAAACGCCAAAGCCGAGGAGCACTCCCCACAGCGGCACCGCGGCCGGAAGCGATGGCATCAGGAAATTGATGAGCAAGGTAATGATGTACCCAAGCAGAATGCCGGACAGCCCGCCCATGCCTGTCAACGTGGCGGCCTCCAGGAGAAACTGCAGGACGATGTCGCGGCGTCGGGCCCCGATGGCTTTGCGCACTCCGATTTCCCGGGTCCGCTCGGTCACCGAGACCAGCATGATGTTCATCACGCCCACGCCGCCCACCAGCAGCGCGATCGACGAGATGAAGATCATCGCCAGCGTGATCCCGCCGGTGA
>CAYPHP010000286.1:0-5634 GCA_964410045.1 uncultured Acidobacteriota bacterium
AGGAGTTGATAGTCTCCTCGACGCCACACGAGACTAAGGTGGCCATCCTCGAGGACGATCAGGTCGTCGAGGTCTACTTCGAGCGGGAACACGAATACAGCCTCGCCGGAAGCATCTACAAGGGAAGAGTCACCCGCGTGCTGCCCGGCATGCAGTCCGCCTTCGTCAACGTGGGCCTGGACCGCGACGCGTTCCTCTACGTCTCCGATTTCTTCGAAGACGTCGAAGAGTACGACGCCCTGGTGAGCACGGCGGAGGAAAAGGCCGAGAAGTTCGAGCAGGACCGCCCGCCGGTTCCCTCTCGCCCGGTGGCGCTGGAGATCCCGGCGGAAATCGTCGCCGCCGCTGGCCCCGAAGTCGTCGCGCCGGAGTCGCCCGCGGCCGAACCCTCGGCGGCACCCGCCGTCCCTCAGCAACAACAGCATCCTCGCGATCAAGGTGGCCGCCGACGCCGGCGTCGCCGCCGTGGACGCGGTGGATTTCCGGATTCCAAGTACGCCGCTGCCGGGCCGGGGACTGAACCAGTAGCCGCGCCGATCCCGGTTCCGCCTCCTGCTGCCCCTGTGGTTGCCGTCGAACCGCCTCCTCCGGCGCCCAGGTGGTCCGAACCGCCGGTGCACGTGCCGGTCGTTCTGCCAGGTGAATCGTTGGCCAAGTACCGCGAGCGGCCCTCCGCGCCCGAGCAGGCGGAAACGCCGGCAGAATCGGCGGTGTCGGAAATGGTGGAAGAAACGGCTTCCGAGCCGCCGATGGCGACCCCTATTGAACAAGTAGTTGAGCCGGTGGTTGAGCCGGTGGTCGAGCCTGTGATTGAGCCTGTGGTTGAACAGGTTGCTGAACCTGTTGTTGAAGCGGTGGTTGAATCCGCCGCACTGGACACTCCCGAACCAGCCTCTGAGGCCGTCATCGAGGCGGCCGACGACGCCGAAATCCCCGAATCAGCCGAACCGTCTGCGGAATCCGGAGAGGCCGTTCCTTCAGAAAGCTCGCAAGCCGTTACGCCGTCAGAAGAGGTCGCTCCACCCACCGTCGCCGAGGCTCAGGTTCGTGAACCGGCCCGGCTGCCGCGTTACATGACCCGGCGGATGCGTCGCAAAACGGGCAAGGATCAACCGCGTGGCGGCGCGCCGCTTCCCGCGAGCCGGGAAAGCGGTCCGGCGCCGGGCCCGCGCCCAGTCGAGTCCGCGCGTCCCGGCCGCGACCGAGATCGCGGCATGCCGCTCATCAGCGAACTGCTTCGCGAAGGCCAGGAGATCATCGTCCAGATCGCCAAGGAGCCGATGGGCAAGAAGGGCGCCCGGATCACTTCTCACATTGCCCTGCCTGGGCGCTATCTCGTGTACATGCCCACCGTCGACCACGTGGGCGTGTCGCGGCGAATCTCCTCCGATGACGAACGCCAGCGCCTCAAGCGCGTGCTCACCGACTTCCGCCGCAGCATGAACATGCCCGGCGGTTTCATCGTGCGCACCGCCGCCGAAGGCCACAGCGACGAAGACCTGCGCGCCGACGTCCGCTTCCTTTTCAATCTCTGGCGCGAGTGCAAGGCGCAGGCCGAGAAGAAGAACGCTCCCACACTGCTGCATCGCGACCTGAACCTGGTCGAGCGTATCCTGCGCGACCAGATCTCCATGAACTTCTCCACCATCTGGGTGGACAGCGAGACCGAGTACGCCAAGATCGTGGACTTCCTGCAGATCAGCCAGCCATCGCTGGCTGCCCGCGTCAAGCTGTACCTGAAGGAGACGCCGATCTTTGAGGAATTCGGCGTCCAGGAACAGATCAACAACTGCCTGAAGTCCAAGGTGTGGCTGAAATCCGGCGGTTATATCGTCATCAATCAGACCGAAGCCTTGGTCGCGATCGATGTGAACACCGGGAAGTACGTGGGCAAGACCCAGCGCCTGGAAGACACCATCGTTAAGACCAACGTCGACGCGATCAAGGAAATCGTGCGCCAGATCCGCCTGCGCGACCTGGGCGGGATCATCGTCATTGACTTCATTGACATGGACGAGCGGCGCAACCGGCAGATGGTGATGCAGGCGCTGGAAGAAGCGCTGCGCCAGGACCGCGCCCCCTCAAAGGCCCTGGCCTTCAACGATTTCGGTCTGGTGGCCATCACTCGCAAGCGCGTCAAGCAACCCATCGAAAGAGCATTGGGCTGCGTCTGCCCGTATTGCACCGGCTCCGGCTTCGTAAAAAGCCCGCAGACCGTGAGCCTGGAGATCCTGGCCGAGGCCAAGAAGGTTCTTCCGCACATCGAACGTGGGACGGTTACCTTGCGCGTGAATCCCGAAGTTGGACGCTATCTCAAGCAAACCAACACAGCGATCCTGCGGGAGATGGAGGAGATGAGCCGCAAGTCCATTGTCGTGAAGAACGATATCTCCTTGCATCAGGAGAACTTCGACTTCCACTAAGGTGACCCGGCGGCAAAGAGGAAAGGAGGGAGGCACCGCCTCCGGCTCGGTCCAGCCTGGCGCTCCTGGTTTGGACAACGCCTTCACGGTGGCTAATGCTAGGACGCGCGGGACGCCGTCTATGTTGTCCCTGACAAATCCAACTTTTCAGTCTGCTATTCTCCCAGAGCCCTTGCGGAGTCCAGCGGATCATTCTGTAACCTGTCCGTCGTCATCGTCGGATCCTAACCACCGATGAGGTCCGATCTCTCGGCCTGGCAGGTTGCGGTTCTAGCGGTGCTGGGGCTGGCGGTGACCGTAGGCTCCTACTCCAACCACTTCCGCAATTCATTTCATTTTGACGACAGCCACACGATTCAGAACAACGTCTACATCCGCAGTCTGAGAAACATCCCTCTCTTCTTCCAGGACGGAACGACTTCTTCCAGCGTGCCTACGAACGCCTCTTACCGTCCGCTCTCGAGCACCACCTACGCCCTGGACTACTGGTGGGGCAAGGGGCTGAATCCCGTGGCGTTCCACGCCACGCAATTCGCGTTGCATGTTCTGCTCTGCGTAGCGCTCGGGTTCTTCTTGCGCCGCCAGCTGGTTTTGGCCGGTCTGGGCGCCGACAGCACGCTTCTTGCGCTGCTGGGGGCCACACTCTACGGTGTTCACCGCGTGAATTCCGAGACCGTGAATTACCTGGCCCAACGCTCGGAGATCCTGTCTACGTTGGGCGTGGTCGGGTCGTTTGTGGCCTACCAGTATGCGCCGCGCTGGCGGCGGACTTTCTTGTGGCTCTCGCCAGCCGTGGCCGGCGCGTTCGCCAAACCTTCAGCCATCATGATCGCTCCGCTCTTCCTGGCTTACCTGGCGTTGTTCCCCGAGGAGCGAGAGAGCGCTCCCGGCAAGCTGGCCCCGTGGCTCCCTCCGCTCGTTTTTTCGGCCGCGTTCTACGCCTTGCAGAACCACCTGAGCGGGGCGCAAACGAACTACGGAGTCATCTCCCGCCTGAGTTATCTGCAGACGCAGACCTTCGCCTGGCTGCACTACGTCCGGCTGTTTTTCTTACCGTTGGGTTTGTCGGCGGACGCTGACTGGAACCCCATCGCCGACTGGTACGACACTCGCGTCTTCGCCGGAGTGATTTTCACATTCGCGCTGCTGGCCGCCGCCGCACTCTATGCGCGCCGCAATCCTATGGGACGGGTCTTCTTGTTTGGAATTCTTTGGTACTACGCCGCGCTCGTACCGTCATCATCGCTCCTGGTCCTCTCAGAAATGATCAACGAGCATCGCCCGTATTTTCCATACGTCGGCCTCATCCTCTCCATTCTGGTGCTAACGGGACAAGGCCTGATGCATGCAGGCCCGCGCGTGCGAGGGGCTGCCTTTGCCGCGGCGTTGCTGATCGTGGGCGGTCACAGCCTGGGAACCTACGCCCGCAATAGAGTCTGGCTGACGGAGGAATCGCTTTGGAGGAACGTCACCGAGAACAGCCCGAACAACGGCCGGGCCTGGATGAACTACGGCCTCGCCTTCATGGCCCGCGGAGATTTTCGTACCGCACGCTCCTGCTTCGAACGAGCTTCGACCTTGGTACCCAACTACGACATCTTGGAGATCAACCTGGGAATTCTGGAAGCGGCGGAGAACCATTCACTTCAAGCCGAGCAGCATTTCCGGCGTGCGATCGCGCTGAACATCAATCCCGCCGTGGCCCATTTCTACTATGCGCGCTGGCTGCACGGGCAGCGGCGCGACCGCGAGGCCGCCAACCACCTCAAGCTGGCCGTGGAGATGAACCCAGCGGACCTGGAGGGGCGGCGTTTGCTGCTAGTGGTCTATGGAACTTTGGGCGAGATGGGACTCCGATGCTCCTTGGCCCAAGAGGTGCTGCGAATCGCTCCCGCCGACTCGACGGCGGCAGAGGCAGCCAAAGACTGCCGATGATTTAGACTCGGCTCGCCGGAAATTGTTGCTCCTCAGAATACACTACAAAAACTCCCGCGCTTTACTGTGACAAGGCGTGCGGCGTTGGCCGTGCTGACCATGATGTTGATGACATTGGTGGATGCGTTCGACGGGTTTTCAATGTACCCGGCGATCTCCGCTTTCCAGACGGTAGTGATGGCGGTCGGCGTACCCGTTACGATCGCGGTGGCGGTCGTAGTAGCCAGAGTTGGCAGATTCCCATAAGTGGCGGCGGTCGTGCTTCGGTAAATGGCCCCGGTGGCGAAGATGTTGGTCGGAGCGATTGTCGCTGACTGGATGCCGAAGGAAACCGCCGCAGTCGCCGTGGCTTGGGAGTACGCCAACCAGCAGCGAAAGGGTACGTTGAGGGTCGTATTGGCGGGCAGAGTCCAAGTGAGACCAGTGATCGTTTGCAGGCTTGTGTTGGCGGCGGTGGTGAAGTCAGCGGCGACCGCGAAAATCCTCGGCACGCCCGCTACTTGGTAGGTTGTGGCTGTGACGGTCGGCGCAGTGAGCGTTCCAGTCAACGTTGGGCTTGTGGCCAGAACGATGGCCCCACTGCCGGAGGTCCCATTGGATAGGTCCCCGGCCGACGCGGTTGCGCCCGCCGTCGCCCGTCCCTTGGTATCCACGGTAAGCTTGGTGAACGTCCCGGCGGCTACGCCGCTAGTGGACAGCGTGGTGGACGTGCTGCCAGCGCTTGAGGTCACATCACCGGTCAGCGCCGGCATCTGGCTGGCCGCTAACGAGCCGGCCAGTTGGCTGAAGCTGTAATCGTTCGCTGCCGCCACCACAGCACCGATCCGGCCAAAAACAGAGCTAACCGGTCCGGTGGGGCCCGTCGCCCCCACCTGCGCCAACAGGCTCCAAAACGTCGGGCTGGTGTCGGGTTGGTTGCCCGTGCCGGCCTGGATGCTGATGTAACTGGCCCCGCCGAACTGCACTGCATCGTTCAATGCATACGCTGTGCCGCCGCTCCACGTCCCTTGCCAAGTCACTCCTTGCGGCCCTGTCGCGCCAGTTGCACCGGTCGCGCCGTTGGGACCCTGAATCCCCTGGATACCCTGTGCCCCTGTCGCACCTGTTGCACCTGTTGCTCCTGTAGCACCGGTCGACCCCGTGGCTCCCGTAGGACCTTGGACCCCTTGGACCCCTTGCGCTCCAGTTGCGCCGGTTGCTCCGGTAGGCCCGGTTGCTCCCGTCGCTCCGGTTGCTCCAGTAGGCCCGGTCGAGCCCGTCGCTCCGGCCGCTCCCG
>CAYPHP010000287.1:0-5620 GCA_964410045.1 uncultured Acidobacteriota bacterium
GCGTATTGCCGTTCGTTGAAAGAGACCAGGTCCGCGCCCGTGGGAGATCCCGTGCCCAGGAGCGCGGGGCCTAGGAGGCGGAACGGGAATGGCCGGGTGCGCTCCCACTCTGCGATCAAGTGATCGCAGACCGCGGCCCCGCCGCCGAGGGGTACAGATTCTCGCGCGAACCCGCCGTGCGCCGCCGTGTACAGGACCGTGGTCAAGAGAGAGATTGTATAATTCTCGGACATTCCTATGAACCGCGTGCAAGGCAAGATCGCGCTGATCACTGGCGGAGCCTCGGGCATCGGTCGCGCCACGGCATTACTGTTGGCGCGAGAGGGCGCGTGTGTGGCCGTGGCCGACATCAACGAGGAAGGCGCTCAGCGCGTCGCGGAAGAGATCCGCGTGGCGGGCGGCCAGGCGGAAGGGTTGGCCCTTGACGTCACGGTCGAGGCCGCGTGGATCGATACGATCGCCAAGGTCCGTGAACACTGGGGCGGCTTGCAGATCCTGGTGGCCAGTGCCGGCGTGGTGTTCTCGAGTCCGGTGGACGAGACCGAGTTGGATGCCTGGCGGCGGCTGATGGCGGTGAATCTGGACGGCGTATTTCTGGGAGTGAAGCATGCTATCCCGGCCATGCGCGCCGGGACTGGAGGCAGCATGATTCTGCTGTCGTCGGCTGCCGGGCTAAAAGCCTACGCGGGAGCCAGCGCCTACGGCGCGAGCAAAGCCGCTCTCAGCCTGCTGGCCAAATGCGCCGCGGTCGAATGCGTACAGCGTGGCGACAAGATCCGCGTCAACACCGTTCATCCGGCTGGCGTCGAGACGCCCATCTGGCGCAGCACGCCGTGGTTTCAAGGTCTGGCCAAGGAACTGGGCAGCGAGGAAGCGGCCTATCGGCGGATCGGGGAGGCTCAACCGATGAAGCGCCTGGCGCGTCCGGAAGAAATCGCGGCGGCAATTCTGTTTCTAGCGTCCGATGAATCGTCGTACGTAACCGGAAGCGAGATGGTGGTGGACGGCGCGCTCACCGCGTAGCAGTTAGGCAGAGAACGTCCAAGCCCTGCACGCGCGGGAAGGTCTTGTCCAGGGTCACCACGCCGAGATCGGCGCACAATGCCAAGGCTGCGAGATAAGCGTCCGACCAATGCTTAGTACGGGGATGAGGACTCTGCGTGAGTTTGCGGAATTGTGATTCGAAGCCTTCCGGTTCTGCCTGAAAACCTACCCGGGGATGACTGCGTGTTCGATCATAGGTCCTCCAGGCTTCTTGCTGGCTCAGGACATCACCACCCATTAGCGCGGGATTGGTCAGCAGGCGCAGGAGTCCCAATTGGCTGATTCTGCAGAAGAAGAGCCGGTCGTCCTCCGAGGCGTCGAACCATCGTCTAACCAGGCTATGGTCGAGATGCTGGTTGTAAGTCAACGCGACCCAGACACTGACGTCAGCCAAATAGAACTTCATCGACCTGCTCGCGAGTCAGCACTAGCTTGCGCTTTTCCTTGCCACGGATCAGCGGGAGTCCTCCGCGGCGGCGGAGAGGTTGCGGGTCCAACTCGCGGCGGACGCAGCGCACGATCACATCCTTCACAGGCACTCCTTCCAGCGCAGCCTTGGCCTTGAGTTCGCGGTAGAGGGCATCCGGGATTTCTACGGTTGTACGCACAATACCATAATAGCATAAACATGCACTTGACCCTGTCGCATCGAGCGGCCAGGATAGGAGAATGCTCTCATTGTTGCTGGGGCCTTTTCTTTGGATGCAAATCATGACCACGCAAGACCTGTTGAAGTTGAAATCACCGCCCGCGGACCAGCGGATCGCCTACGGGGGTGATCCGCTGCAGTTCGGCGAGTTGCGCCTGCCGCCGGGCAAGGGACCGCACCCCGTCGCCGTGGTGATCCACGGAGGGTGCTGGCAGGCGGCGTTCAATCTCGACCACATCGGCAGCCTAAGCGCGGCGCTGGCCCAGGCGGGGATCGCGGCGTGGACCATCGAGTATCGCCGGATCGGCAATCCGGGCGGCGGCTGGCCAGGCACGTTTCAAGACACCGGGCTGGGCGTGGACCACGTGCGCGAGCTAGCGAAGAAGTATCCGGTCGACGTGCGGCGCGTCGTTGTGATGGGCCATTCCGCGGGCGGACACTTGGCGCTCTGGGTAGCGGGTCGCTCCCGCTTGCCCAAGGATAGTCCCGTCGCCGCGGTCGATCCGCTGCCATTGCGGGGCGTAGTCGCACTGGCCGGCGTTCCGGACTTGCGGAAAGGCGCCGCCCAGCGTGTATGCGGCAACGCCATCGAGCAACTGGTGGGACCGGAACGCTACCGGCACGCATCTCCGGCGGAGATGCTGCCGCTTGGCATCAAACAGATCCTGGTCCACGGCGCACTGGACTCGATTGTGCCCCCGTCTCTTTCGGAAGACTATGCGGCAGCCGCGCGGAAGGCGGGCGATCAGGTTCAGGTTCGGATCCTCCCGGACGCCGGGCATTTTGAACTGATCGCCCCGCAAAGTGCGGCTTGGCCGGAGGTATTGAAAGCCGTACAGTCCCTGTTGCGGCCATAGCCGTCGTTGGTATCAAGTCGGTGAAGTGGTCCTTTGAAGTGGGCCGAGGTTTCTGACATACTGTTGAGTTTGAAGGACGTATCCGCTTGAAGGGCGCGCTCGGGGTTCGTGTCTAGGAAAGGTGAATGGCTAAGGAAATCCTAACTGCAGATCTGGGAGGGCGACCGCTGTCGCCGGAAGAGCTGGCGGCCATCCCAGACTTTGCGGTCATCAAGAAAGAAATCTGGGGCAAGTTCCCCGGGGCCATCGCCCTCAAGGACTACGAGCCAGGCGAGATCCTGTTTAAGGAAGGCGACTTCGGGACCACCGCCTTCTATCTTCTCTCCGGCGAGATCGATGTGCTGTTGCAGACCCAGGTGGCGGCGTTGCGGGCCACCAAGCGGGAAAAACGCTCCTGGTTTCGCGGGCTCACCAAGATCAGCAACTTCGTGCGCGGCGTTCCCGGCAAGGAAGAAAGCGACGGGGACGCCGACGCCTCCGAGCGGACCCACATTCCCATGGACGGGTCGGTGGACCTGCCCATGAACAATCCCATCGCTGTGCTCGGGCCGGGCGAGCTGTTCGGCGAACTATGCGCGCTCGCGGCGTTCAAGCAGGAGAAAGTCAAGCGTCCCAAGTTCTACCCGCGGTCGGCGACCGTGCGCGCGCGGACCCGCGTGCAAGTTCTGGAGATGTTGCCGAACATCCTGAACAACGTCTTCTACAACACTCCGGCGTTCCGGGAACGGCTCAACGACAACTACCGGAACCGCGCTCTCGACAATCACCTGCGTTCCGTGCCGGTCTTCAAGAACCTGAGCCAGGAGTTCCTGGATTACCTGCGCAAACGAGTGGAACTGGTGCACTGCAGCCCCGGCCAGGTGATTTGCCGGCAGGGTGATCCGGCGGACGCCTTTTATCTGATCCGGCTGGGCTTCGTGAAAGTCAGCCAGGAGTTCCCCGGCGGCGAGATGGTGCTCACCTATCTTTCTCGCGGCTCGTACTTCGGGGAGATGGGGCTGATGCCTCCCGTCTTTCGCGTGAACGCGCATGGCGCCTTGCCGGGCCAGACTGCCGACGCGCTTCTCTCGCGCAATCCTGTTACCGTGGGCCGGGCGCCTTCCGGGGACAGTCCTCTGCCGATTGCCTGGGACGATCACATTTCCCGCGACCATTTCGAGATGCACGTGGAAGGCAACCGCGTGCGCGTCAACCGGCTGCCGTCCGCCAAGAATCCGCTGACCTACCGGATGCATCCCTTCGATTCCTTCCTGATGCAGCCCGGGGAGAGTTTTGTGGTGGGGAACACCACGTTTGAGGTCAACCGGGACCTGATGGGCGCCGGACGCCGCGTGGCGACCTGCACGGCCATCGACTTCGTGCAGTTGGTGCGCATCACCGCCGAAGATTTCTCCAAGATGCTCGACGAGAACCACGAAGTGGACCGGGCCATTGCCGAGGTGGCCCATGCCCGCTGGGACATGGACCGTCAGATCCTGAACCGCGTCCAGAAGGTCTCGTTGAACGACTTTCTGGGTCAAGAGCTGATGCAGGGGCAGAACCTGCTGCTGCTGGATCTGAACAAGTGCGTGCGTTGCGACGAGTGCGTCAAAGCCTGCGCCGCCACCCACGAAGACGGAGTCACCCGGCTGGTCCGCGACGGTCTGCGGTTCGACAATTACCTGGTCCCGACCACCTGCCGGGCCTGCATGGATCCGTTGTGCATGACCCGCTGTCCGGTCGGCGCGATCCGCCGCAAGAGCAGTCTGGACATCATCATCGAGGACTGGTGCATCGGATGCGGCAACTGCGCCACCGACTGTCCTTACGGCAACATCAACGTGGTGAGCCTGGATTCCCTGATGAACACGGTGCGCCGAGCCCAGGCGGAGGGCGAGGTCCGGGCCAAGGCCACGGTCTGCGACCTGTGCGTGGATTACTCGGAGCCGAATTGCGTGCGGGCTTGCCCGCATGACGCCGCGATGCGCGTGGAGCCCAAGAAGTTCTTCGCCCAGGAACTTGCCGGCCTGCAACTATCCGCTGTCGCCCTGGAAGAAACGCCCACGGCCGCGCCGGTGGCCCTGCCGGCGATTGCCGGCCAGACCAAGGTCTTCGCCAATGTGGCCGACCTGGTGAAAATGCTGCCGCACCTGCGGGTGATTGCCGGTCCGCAACCGGGGGCCAGCCTGCAACTCCGGCATCCGTCCACCACCTTCGGACGCGGCGCGGAAGTGGACTATCCATTCCCGGACGAAGCTGACCTTTCCCGGCTTCATTGCAGCATCGTGGCTGAGGGCGGCCGCTTCGTGGTCCGCGACAACCAGTCCACCAACGGCACTTTCGTCAACGGCAACCGCGTGACCGAGATGGAGTTGCGCATTGGCGACGTCATCCAACTCGGCGCGATTCAATTGGAGATGATGGCGGGACAAGCGCCCGGACCGACTCAATGATCATCGATCGCAGCCATCAGAACTGGATCTTCGGGACCACGGCGGCGGCCCTGGCGGCCACCCTGTTCTATTCCATCTATGCGGCATCTTCGCCGAACGGACCGCGCGGTGGCAGCATTCCCGGGCTGATCTTCGCCTTCTCCGGCACCGGATTGATCGTGTTCGAATGCCTGCTCAGCATGCGCAAGCGCTACCCAGCGTCGCCTTTCGGACGCGTCCATACCTGGCTGAAGGCTCACGTTTGGCTCGGAATGCTCAGCCTGCTGCTGATCTGTTTCCACGCTGGATGGCGTTGGGGGCGGGGCCTCGAAAGCTGGCTCATGTGGATCTACATGCTGATCACCATCAGCGGGATCCTGGGCCTGGTGCTGCACCGCTACCTACCGGCGCGCATGACCGAGTTGACTCCGCGCGAGACCATCTACGAGCAGATTCCGTTCGTCATCCGCCATCTGCGGATCGACGCCGACGAGCGCGTGGAATTCGTAACCGCGGACCTGGGCCTGAAAGACCAGGAGGCGGAGGATGAAATTGCCGGGGCCTTCCAGGCCGGAGGAATCAAATTCCACTTCGATCCGGCCCACCGTAAGAGCGCCCAGGAAAAGATCGACGCGGAGATCGAACGGCGCAAGTCGCAG
>CAYPHP010000288.1:0-5620 GCA_964410045.1 uncultured Acidobacteriota bacterium
CCGCAAGGGACTAACGTGATCTCGCCGGGCAAGAACCGGTGGGCCGCTTCTTCGCTGAACGCCCCGCGCTCGCCCTGGAAGGCTACTTTCATGGAGGGTCGATTGTACAGCGGACCAAGCAAAAGATGCACGGCGTCTAGCAGACTGCGGCAAGTTTTACACGGCGCGACCGTGGGGGCATTGGCAAGTGATTGAAGAACCAACGGCCGATTGTGGCCCCTGGCGTGCCGATGTGCGGGGTGCGGAGCTTCCGGCCTGAACTCCGTCTTGGCCCGCGGCCTGGCGAATCCAGCGTCGCGGCCGCGGGCCAGTGATTCCGCCGTGCCCTCCTGCGCCACTCCCGGCGCTTCTCGTGTTATCGTGGAATAGGGGGAGCAAGGTGGACCGCATTGAACGTCGAATCGCGCATCAAGATCTTTCTGGTCGACGACCACGTATTGTTCCGAAGCAGTCTGGTTGAGGTTTTTCACCGGGAAGCGGACCTGGAAGTGGTGGGCGCCGCCGCCCAAGTACCTGAGGCGATGGCCGCGCTGCCTGCCGCTCAGCCCCATGTGGTGCTGGTGGAGTTGTACCTGCCGGGAGGCCACGGCCAGCAGTTGATCTCCAAGCTTGCGCAGTGTGCGCCGAATGCTGCGGCGATCGTCTTCACCAACTCCGAGGATGAGAAGGACGTTGTGGAGGCCATGCGCGGCGGGGCCCGCGGATTCCTGCACAAGAAGGCTTCCACCGTGACGCTGTTGAAATGCGTGCGCCAGGTGGCAGCCGGACAGATCTGGCTGGAGAACCGCCACATGGAGATGGTCCTGAAGGCGCTGCGCAACGACCGGCACGGACCGGCGGAGCTATCCATTCGGGAGCGCGAGATTGTGCGCCAGCTCCTGACCGGCGCCAAGAACAAGGAGATCGCCGCCACGCTCGCGATCAGCGAGAAGACGGTGAAGAATCACCTCTCCAACGTCTTCGACAAGCTGGGGGTCAAGGATCGCCTGGAACTGGCGCTGCGGGTGCACACGCAGAGTCTGTTACAGTAGGGCAGGCATTCCTGCCTGCCCGCCTCCCTCAGGCTCCGGCTTTGGGACTCCAGACGGTCTCTTTGTGTACGGCGACCTGGGCGGATATCCCGACCAGGCGGAACAGGTCGCCGATTTCCTCGGGCACGCGGACCAGTTCGAGCACGGTATTCCGGCGGCGGGCAATCTCAATCACCTCCAGCAGCGAGGAGATGCCAATGCTGTTGACTAGCGATGTCCCGCCGAAATCGAGGGCCAGCGTCGTCGGCGACGCGGTGAGCAGATCGTTGACCGTGCTCCGCAACAGTTCCCCGCCGCTCTCGTTCAGGTACCCTTCCAGGAAGAGCACCGTCTTGCCGTCAACTTCTTTGGCCGCCAGTTGAAGCTTGTTCATGGTCCGCCTCCGCGGCAGGGCCGGGGATCCGCTTGGTGAGGATCACCCGGGTGCGATTCAAGTCCGATTCGTAACGCACAGAGTCCATCAGGGAATGCAGGATCTTGCGGCCGTGGCCGCGGAGCAGACTGGCGCCCAGGTCGCTCTTGGGCAGCCCCGGATTACTCACCGTGAGGCGCGCCTGCTCGCGTCCCACGTATAGCCGTACTTCCATGAAGGCGTCTTCGGAGGTCGCTGCGCGTCCGTGCTCGTTGGGGTTCAGGCAAGCTTCCACCAAGCCCATGCGGATCTGCGTGGCGCTACGCTTGTCCACGCCGCGGCGCTCCAGTAAGTGGTCGAGGGCGTAGACCGCGGGAATCTCGAAGTCCTTGTCCAGCGGCAGACGCAGAACCGTCTCGGGCAGATCGGGAAATGTTTCGAGCATCGCTTGGCCGACTACCAGGCGCTCGAAGATGTCCCAAGCCACCAGCCGCGCGCCGGCCACCTCGGCCAACGCGGCCGCGTCGGGGGGCCGCTGCTGGAACACCACCCAACGCTCGATGTGTTCCCAGCGGGGATCGAACAAGGTCGCCGGCGGCGGGGCCAGCGTTGCGATCCGGCTGCGGAACTGGGTGAGCGCCGCGCTGTAGTTCCCAGCCCCGGTCTCGAACATGGCCACCGCCAGCAGTTCCTGTCCGCCGAAGACGCCGCTGCCGAATGCCAGATGCAGGGTTCCGCCGGGCAGATCCTCGAACGCCACCGACGTGACTACAGGAATGCGTGCCGCCGAAACGCCCTGTTCGGCCAACCACGTCTCGCAGGCAGGAGTCAGCTTGGCCAGCCCAGCCGAGATGCGCGCGTTCACGCGGGTCTGTTCCTCGCGGCGCCGGGCCTGTGCGAATCCAGCCAGAAGCGTGGCATGCTGCAGAGCGCGATCCACGGACGGCGAGTGCGGCTCGTCGCCAGCGTCCAGGAGGGCGTCGGCAAAATCGGACTCCGCTTCGAGCGGACGTCCAGTTTGCGCGGCGGCCAGCACGGCGGCCCCGATCGCTTGCGGGTTCCTCTCCAGGTGGGCGCAGAAGCCTTCGGCGGCGTCGCCGCGATAGGCCAGGCCGGCGCCGCGAGCCAGAGTCTCGCCAAGCAGAACAGCTTCCCGGGTGCTCAGTTCCTCCAGCCGGATCAGCTCCGCATCGTGCGGGACCAACTCCGGCGATGCAGCGGACGCCAGGACGGCCAGCGGCAGGCCGAAGAGGTCCGCCGCTGCCCGAAGCCAGGCGTCAGGGGCGTCATCAAGGTAGAGGCACAGGTGTACGTCATTTCCCCCACTGTTCCCGCCGGTCAGCCAGCGTCCGAGTGCGTCAAAGAACGCTGCGGGCGCGTTATGGCCTGACGATTCTAGGACTTGCTGGAGCAGCGCTTGATCACCCTGCGCCGCGAGGAGGGCTGGGTCTAGGGTCGCAAAGGGAGATCGCAGACGCCCGGCCCGGAACCCTGTCACTTGGGTGACAAATTGCTGGCCTTCCGAGGTGGTTCCAGGCCGCAGCCAGACCGGGATGGGTCCGGATAAGTCCTTGCACTGCAATAGATAAGCCTGGCGCAGCAGGTCGGTCTTTCCCCGCCCCCGACGGCCGACAACTACCCGCAGTCCCGGCCAGAAGTGGTCCCGCAGAGACCGGACCAGTCGGGCGGCTTGCGGACGCGCCAGATGGGGTCGCACACTGGTGAAGTTAGCACAGGTCACCGAGGCCCTACAACTACTTATAGAGTTAGGCACTTGCCGGTACCACAATTAGAAGTACCCCGTGTGTCGATCCTTTGGCCCTTGGGTTGCTTATCCTACAGTGCGTAATCATTTCGAGGAGGCCAGATCATATGAAGAAGATGTGGGTGGTACTGATTGCCCTGGCTCTGTGCACCGGGACTCTGGCGGCACAGGCTGTGGGCCACGAGAGAGAGAAGAAAGCCAACGACGAGATCAGCATCTCGCAGCCGGTCATGATTGGCGGCCAGACTCTGGCCCCCGGGAAGTACAAGGCGGCCTGCGACGAGAAGGAAGTGACCTTCACCCGTGTGTCGAACAACGAGAAGGTCCTGACCCTTCAATGCAAGGGCAAGGAGATGGCCAAGAAGGCGGAAAACACCGAGATTCACACCAGCTTGAATCCGGCAGGCGCTCGCGTGGTTGACAAGCTGCTCATCCGCGGCAGTAACGTCGAGCACGTGTTCTAAAGCGCTTCCGGCCCAGCCGGAAGTTGGACCAAGGGCAGCAGGCAGACGGCAGCAAACCGCGTAGGGTTTGTGCTTTCTGCCTGCTGCCTTTGCCGTTTTTGTGCTACAAAGACAGGACGGAGGTCCATCTATGAAGTTGAAAGCCATTCTGGCGGCGGTCCTGCTGAGCACTGCGCTCCTGGCCCAAGATGCCCAGGAAAAGAAACTCGCTCCTTACGTTCCCTCCCCCAACGACGTGGTGGAGAAGATGCTGAAGACGGCCGACGTCAAGGAAGGCGACACGGTCTGGGACCTCGGCTGTGGCGACGGCCGCATCGTGATCACGGCGGCGCAGAAGTTCGGCGCCAAGGGTGTGGGTGTGGAGCTGGACGACGAGTTGTTCGCCAAGACCAGCGCCCGGGTCAAGGAACTGGGTCTCGAAGGCAAGGTCAAGATCATTCACGGCGACCTGCTGGAACAGGACCTTTCCAGCGCCACGGTGGTGACCCTGTATCTGCTGCCGACTTCCAACGAGAAGGTCCGGCCGCGCCTGGAGAAGTTCCTGAAGAAGGGCGCGCGCGTGGTCTCTCACGATTTTGAAATGGCCGGCTGGAAGGCCTCCAAGGTCGAACCCATGGAAAGCTCGGATTACGGGCGCGAGCACACTATTTATCTGTACAAGATCGGCGAGCATCTCCCCGCGAACAACAACAAATGATCCGCACCGCCGTGCTGCTGGTGTTGGCGGCGGGCCTGCCTGCGCAAGTGCGCGAGTACGTCACCGCCGACACCTACACGCGGTACGAGTTGCTGGCTCCCGAAACGCACAGTTTCAAAATCTTCTATGTAGTGAGCGAGACGCGTGCCGGCGCGCGTTTCCATTTCAACATCATCCGTCCGGGCAGCGAGGCCAGTGATGAATCCGTGATCGACCGCGCCACCGGCAAGCCCCTGCCCTTTGAAGTGGTCAGCGGGAAGGCCGCACGAGAGGATGGCTCGGCCGGCGAACAGCGGCTCCAGCCCGAAGCCCACTACATCCGCGTGAAGCTGGCCCGTCCCGTTCCGCAGCGCGGCGAGGCCCGCCTGCTGATCGTCAAGACCTACAAGGACGCCGCCAGCTACTTCACCGAAGGATCGACGATTGTCTTCGCGCGCTCGCTGGGGATTCCGCGCAACGCCATCGTGCTCCCGGCGGGCTACGAGTTGGTTGCCATCAACACTCCGGTGCAAGTGGCCACCGAAGCCGACGGCCGCTTGAAGGTCAGCTACATCAACAGCAACCCCGGAGAAGTGAACGTCCGGCTGACGGCGAGGAAGCTGCCATGAGGCTCTGGGTCCTGCTTTTCGCCGTGGCGTTGTCCGCGCAGGAACGCGCCCATCAGGACCGCGAGATTCTCTACGAGTTGCAAGCCCCAGCCACGCATGCCTTCCGCATCACGCACGACTACACCGAGTCGCGCGCGGGTACGGCGTATTACTTGAACATCGTGCGCACCGGAAGCAAGGTGAAGGATCCCGAGAGCATCGACCTGGACACCGGCGAGGCGCTGAAGTGGGAGGTCATCAGCGGCGTGGAGTTGAAGCGCCGCAAGATACCCGGCAATGTGGCCGACAACGCGGAAATCGTCGTCACGCACTACGCCAAACCGATTGCGGAGGGCGGAAGCACGCGCGTACGTTTGCTCGAAACCTACGAGGATCCGGCCAGCTACTACGAGAAGGACGGCGAATTGGTTTTCGATCGCACGCTCGGGCGCCCGCGGAATCTGGTGGCGCTTCCCGCAGGTTGGCGGCTCACGGCGAGTACGATTCCCGCCACGGTCGCAACGCTCGCCGACGGCCGCCTGTTGCTCACGTTCATCAATCCGCGCAATGATGAGATCCACGTGGTGATCCGCGCCCGCAAACGCTAGAACCGTCCACAGATTTCGCAGATTCCGCGGATTGAAGTACCGTTGCTCTTTTGCCCGTACCACCAGCATAATCATGTGTAGTGAGTATCGCGCTGATCGGTTTCGCCCTGCTCTTG
>CAYPHP010000289.1:0-5604 GCA_964410045.1 uncultured Acidobacteriota bacterium
GCGGATTCATTTTGAGCGCCTTGGCCCCGGCGTCGGCCCACTTGCGCAGCGAGTCGAGCGCCTGATTCAGCGGACGCACCGTGGTTCCCGCGGCGAACAGGAACTTGGTCGGATGCAGGCGGGCGGCTTCCGCGTAATACTCCGTCTTCATGAGCGGTTCGACGGGAACGAGCATGGCCCGCTCCACGTTGAATTCCTCCATGCGCCGGAGAAGCACGTCGCAAGCCCTGCCGATATTCTCCTTCGGCAAGTTGAAGACTTCCGGATTGGTGCTGCCCAGATGTGTGTGGAAGTCGAACTTCCGGCGTCGTCGCGTGGCCTCGCTCACCGGCAACGGCGGCGGTTGCTGAGACAGCAGTGTGCTTCCCGCCATCAGGCCGGCCGCGGCCAGCCATTCGCGCCGGGTCCAATGCGCTCTTGTGGTCATGAAGGGAGAATAAGCTATACTCTTGGTGGCGTGAAAGGGAAGTTCCTCTAGCCGCTAGCCTGAAGCCTCTTCTGTGCTAGTATGGCCGTAGAAGCATTTCCCGCATTCGTGCGGTGCACCACCCAGATCCTCCCATTTGGTGTTTGGTGTCCATCGCTGCGCCGGATGTGGCTTTCCAATGCTTCGCCAACCTGCGAGTTGAAGATGCGCACCCTGATGCATGTGATTTCGGAGTAGGGAATGTCCGACAGAAAATACCGCCAACGAGGCTATCAAGACAACGGCGAGCGCCCGGAGCGCTCTCTCGGGGAACCCAAGAAAGTCAAGACGCCGGGAGCGCCCCGCACGGTGATCTCCATGTCCCGGGAAGGTCCGCGGTCGCCGGTGATGCCGGCGCGCCGGGGCGTCTCGCGATGCGCCGGATGTGGAACCCTGTTGGCCGGGGAGATCGACACCCAGGCCCAATGCCCGAAATGCTCCTTTGAATTGCATTCCTGCAAGCAGTGCGCCAACTTCGACACCGGCCAGCGCTTTGAGTGTCTGAAGCCCATCACCGTCCGCATTACCAAGAAGGACGCCAAGAACGATTGCACGCATTACGCGATGAAGGTGACGCTGGAGAAGGAAACATCTTCGGCCGCAGTGGTGGCCACACCCGTCGCCCCGACCGTGCGTCCGTCGGCAGCCCGGCAGGCTTTTGAAGATCTCTTCCGGAAGTAGAACGCCTTGAAAGGACAACGAATGATGATGCGATTGGCATGTGTGTTGGCGCTGGCCGCTGTAATGCTCCCGGCACAGGCAGCAAAGGGAATTACCGGGTCGGCGGGCGGATTGAAGTGGACCGCGCCCGCGCGCTGGAAAGCCGAGCCCCAACGTCCCATGCGTGCGGCCACCTACCAGGTGCCCGCCGCAGCCGGCGACAAGGATAACGGCGAGTGCGCGGTCTTCTTCTTTGGCGCAGGACAAGGTGGCGGCGTGCAGGCCAACGTCGACCGATGGATCGCCCAGTTCAGCAATCCATCGAAGCCCAAGACTGCCAAGCAGACCGTCAACGGGATTCCGGTCACCACCATCGATCTCACCGGGACCTACAAGCAATCTGTCGGCGGACCCATGACCGGGAAGACCGAGGACAAGCCAGGCTACCGGCTGCTGGGCGGCATCGCCGAAGGCACGCAAGCCAACATCTTCTTCAAGTTCACCGGTCCGGCCAAAACCGTTGCGGCCGCCGAGAAGGAATTTGAAGCGGTCCTGAAATCCATCAAGAAGGAATAGCTTGGCGACTCCGGCTGCGGACGTCACCGTCGCAGGGGCCGGGATCTTCGGCGCCTCGACCGCGTATTGGTTGCGCCGCGCCGGCCTCCGTGTGCGTCTGCTCGACGCCTGGGGCGTTGGTCATCCACGAGCGACCTCGGCGGGCGAAGCGCGGGTCTTGCGTTTTTCCTACGGACGTCAAGGCCACTACACCCGCTGGGCTTGGGAGGCGCATCGCCACTGGCTGACTTGGGAGCAGGATTGGAATACCCGGCTCTTCTTCCGGACCGGAACGTTGTGGCTGGCCGATCGTGAAAACGAATTCTTCACCGCGAGTCTGGAACATCTGCAGGCCGCGGGCATTCCCGTGGAGAGCTTGTCCATAGAAGAAGCGATCCACCGCCATCCGGAGTTCGCGCCGCTGGACAGCCGCGTGGCCCTGTTTGAGCCCGAGGCGGGATTGTTGCTGGCTCGTCAGGCGTGCCGGGCCGTCGTGGACGCTTTTGTGCGAGAGGGCGGATGGTTCGAGGTCCAGGCAGTTGACTCCCCCGAGGCGCGCGGCCGGCCTGATGGCGTTTGGGTGTATGCCTGCGGCCCGTGGCTCCCGCAGCTATTTCCCAGGCTGTTGGGCGGGAAGATCCGCGTGACGCGCCAGGAGGAGTTCTACTTCGGACGGCCTGCCGGATCGCTGGACTTCGAGTGGTTTCACTCTCCCGTATGGATCGACGTGGGTGCAGGCCGCGATGTTCGCGATCTCTCGTATTACGGGCTGCCGCAGTTGGACGGTCGCGGCGTCAAGGTGGCCCTGGACAACAGCGGCCCGGAGTTTGATCCCACTACCGGCGACCGCACCACAACTTCAGAAGGACTGGCTGACGTCCGCCGTTACATGGCCGCGCGCTTACCTGCGTTACGCGACGCGCCGTTGGTGGAAACGCGCGTCTGCCAGTACGAGCGGACCGCGGACGCGAATCTGATCCTGGCCCGGCACCCGGAGTGGGACAATGTATGGATCGCCGGCGGCGGGTCGGGACACGGATTCAAGTTGGGGCCGGTGGTGGGAAAGTATATGGCCGCCAGGATTCTTGGAACCACGGATTACACGGATTGCGCGGATTATGTATCGATCAGCCACTGAGATCGTGTCACAACTCAAGGCGAAGAAGACGTCGCCGGTAGAGGTGCTCGAAGCGCAGATCAAGCGGATTGAGGAAGTGAATCCGCGGATCAACGCATTCGTCACCACGAACTTCGAGCAGGCTCGTCAAGCGGCACGCGATTCGGAAGCGCGGATCATGAAGGGCGAGGCGCGAGCGCTTGAGGGATTGCCGGTTTCCATCAAGGACACCATCGACACCGCGGGGCTGCGCACGGTTTCCGGAACACGCTTGCATGAACAGCGTGTGCCGAAGGCTGACGCGACCGTGGTGGCGCGGCTCACCGCGGCGGGCGCCGTGATCCTGGGCAAGACCAACGTTCCCGAGTGCGCCATGGATCTGCGCACGGATAATCCCGTCTTCGGCCGCACCAACAATCCCTGGAACCTGGAGCGCGCCTCGGGCGGATCGAGCGGAGGCGAAGCGGCAGCGATCGCCGCGGGCTGCTCGCCGGCGGGCGTCGGCTCGGACTTGGGCGGGTCGATCCGCGTGCCCGCGCATTTCTGCGGCATCGCAGGCCTCAAGCCGACGCCGGGACGCGTGCCCGGTACCGGCCACTTTGTCGGCGGCGTGATTGGACCGATCAGCCTGGGTACTTCTCTCGGTCCCATGGCTCGATGCGTCGCGGACCTTCACTTGATGTTGAAAGTGCTGGCAGGCTTCGATCCCTCCGATCCCGTCTCCGTGCCGCTGCCGGTCCGTGAACTTCCCGACGCCCGAACGCTGAAGGTGATGTGGTACACGGACGACGGATTCTGTCCGGCAACCACGGCGGTGCGTGAGGCAGTCGCACGCGCAGCCGGCGCGCTCGCTGCGCGTGGCCTGGACGTGGTCGAGCGCCGTCCCGCAGGGCTGGAGCGGGCCTGGAACTTGTGGTCCATTCTGCTCGGGCAAGCCGGCACGCCCGCTCTGCTGAAGCTCTACGAAGGCCGCGAAGAACTGATGGGGCCGCTGCTGAAGGCCATGAAGAAGATCTCAAAGCCACTGAGCTTTGAGGAATACACCGGCGCCTGGGTGGCCCGCGACTTGCTGCGCGGCTCGGTGGTTCGCGAGATGATGGAGCGACCCATCATCCTGGCGCCGGTCGCCGCGATCCCGGCGTTTGCGCACGATCATCGCGGCGGATTCGACGTGGAAGGGCGCGCGGTGGAGTACTTGCACGTCTTCAGCTACGCGCACGCTTACAACGTACTGGGTCTGCCGGCCGCGGTAGTTCCCGCGGGCAAGTCGCCGGAGGGCTTGCCGATCGGCGTGCAAGTGATCGGCCGTCCGCACCAGGAAGAATCGGTGCTGGCGGTCGCCGCGTTGATCGAGGAGTTGCTCGGTAGCTTTGCGCCTCCGCCGCTGTAATCGGAAGGGTTTCACGCAAAGACGCCAAGGCGCAAAGAACGCAGACCGGATTCGGTCTTCTTTGCGTCTTTGCCCCTTTGCGAGCTTTGCGTGAAACTCCGGCTTCGGCCTGTAGGGGATATACTACCGCTCATGACCAAAGTGACCATCAACAACAACGGATCGGTACGCATCGAAGGGGAATTCACTATCTGCGACGCCACCGGCGCCGCGTTCGATCTTGCCGGACGCACCACCATCGGGCTGTGCCGCTGCGGGCATTCCGAGAACAAGCCGTTCTGCGACGGCTCACACAAGAAGGCGGGATTCCAGTCGGAAGTGATCGCTCGCGTGCTGCCGCCTCCCGCTCCGAAGCTCTAAGGGCTGAAGAACGCCAATTCGGGCCGAGCGTGGACAGGCTGGACAGCCTGTCCTACGGCCTAAAACTCACGCGCTCCGGCTGCACCGGCAATAACCGCACGTCGCGGCGCTGCAGCCAGTTGATCCATTGGCCACGAAAGTGGATGGTCCCCAGGCTGATCAACTTGTAGCGTTCCTGGATCCAGCGCGTGGACGCCTGCGGACGGCGGCCATACAGCTTCACCCGCAACTGGTGGAGCACCGGCCATTCCTCCAACAGGTTCCACTCCGGACGCCATTCCCGCGAGTAGAGAAAGAGCACGTCAAAATCCTCCGGCTTGATCTTGGCAAAGGACTCCTCGGAGAAGTCGTCGATGGCCACGATGCGCGCCGGACTCTTCACATAGCCCAGCTCGGGGCGGCGGAACTCGTCGGTGGCCGGCCAGGCCGTGAGGATCCGCGTGCCGGGAGGAAAGCGGCGCTCGACGCCCGCTTCATGCAGGCTGATAAAGTCGGCGTAGGCCAGGTTCTCCTCGTAAGGGAAAGGGTACGGCGGGTTCCAGAACCAGCAGGCGATCCCTGCCAGCAGCGTCGCTGCTGGCAGGAGGCTGGAGGCTAGAGGCTGAAGGCGAGAGGCACTACGGATTGCGAGGAGAAAGAAGATCGCAAGCGCAGGGAGAAGGTAGCGGTTGAGGATGGCGCCGCCGAAGAGGCTCATCACAACGATCTGGGTCGCCAGCGCCAGCCAAAGCACCGGCTGCTGCGACCGATCTTTGCGGAAGAACCATACGAGAGGGATCGCCAGCAACCAGCGAAAGTCCACGAAGAAGAGGAAATGCAAGCGCCGCAGCAGGGTCACCGCAAAGCGCGCCGGGTTGAGCGCTTCCCAAACGTTGTAGTCGACAAAGCCAGGATCGCCCAGCCAGTGTCCGGTGCTGAGGCGCAGGAATCCAAACCATGCGGCCAGCGGCAAAAGCGGCACCAGCAGGATCGGACGCCGCCGGTAGATGGCCAGCACCACCACCAGCGCCGCGCCGGTCTCTCGCGTCATGCAGAGGATCGTGGCGGCGGCCAAGT
>CAYPHP010000290.1:0-1641 GCA_964410045.1 uncultured Acidobacteriota bacterium
TCGGCGGACCTCTACGGCGAAGACGGCCGCTCCGCCTACAACAGCGTCAACTTCATTACCTGCCATGACGGATTTACCCTCTGCGATCTGGTCTCCTACAACGGCAAGCACAACGAACGGAACGGCGAGAACAACCAGGACGGCGCCAACGACAACCACTCCTGGAACTGTGGCGTGGAAGGGGAGACCAACGAGCCGGCAGTCCAGGCTCTGCGCCAGCAGATGATGAAAAACCACGCGTGCGCTCTCTTCTTTGCCTGCGGGACTCCGATGATGCTCGGTGGCGATGAGTTCGCGCGTTCCCAGCAAGGCAACAACAACGCCTACTGCCAGGACAACGAGATCAGTTGGTTTGACTGGACTGCGGCGTCGCGAAACCGTGACCTGGTCGAGTTCTTTCGCAAGGCCATCGCTTTCACGCGACGCTTCCCAGTCCTGCAGCGGCGCAAATTCCTGCTCGGCAAAGATCTGGACGCCGATGGCGTGCCGGAAATCACCTGGTTTGCACCGGATGGCGGCCCGCCGCGTTGGGACGATCAAACCGCGCGCACGCTCTGCTACCAACTGGACAGCAGCGATGATGGGGCCAAGCTCGCCGTAGACCGCCTGTTCGTCATCCTCAACGCGCACTACGACCTGCAATCGGTGGCCCTTCCTCGCCTCGGTCCCTCGCGCCGCTGGTATCGCGCCATCGACACCAGCCTCGCGAGCGGCGAGGATTTTGCAGAGCCCGGTGCAGAGATCCTCGTCGATCCCGCCGAGTTCTATGTGGCCAACCCGAGGAGCACGGTCGTACTACTGGCCCGCTGAACCCCAACTGGGCGCGCGTATACTGGACTCCGAACAGACATTGACAGGAGGTTCTCATGCTGCATTTCCTGTGGATGTGCATCATCGGTCTGGTGGCGGGCGCGCTGGCCAAGTGGCTCATGCCCGGCAAGGATCCCGGCGGGATCCTCGTCACCATGCTGCTGGGCATCGCCGGCTCGGTGGTTGCAGGTTTCCTCGGACGAGCCCTGGGCCTGTATCAGACAGGCGAAGGCGCGGGTCTAGTGATGTCCGTGGTGGGGGCGATTCTGCTGTTGGCGGTCTATCGCCTGATCAAGAGGCGGTAGAGAGTCTTAGCGATCTGGCGGTCTGGTGAGCTCAGGACTTGCGCACTTGAGGCATAATAGGTGACTGGCCGATGGCGTTGAGACGGCCCCGACCGTCTCCGCAGGATCTGCCGCAGGTTCCCGTTTGCCCAAGGAGGGGCAGCTCGAACAAGTCTGAGTCGCACCCGACGCCCGCATGCCTTTTTTAAACGATAACATACTTACGACGGTAAACTGGCTGATCGCCCTGGGTGGCGCGGGCCTGGCCAACTTTGTGATCGCCGCTGTCCAGCGGCGCGTCAGGCGCGGGCAGTACTTCCGCGGTCTGGACGCCGCGCGCGTCCGCGCGCAGCACCAGTTACAGCAGTTGCACGAGAACCCGGAAAGGTTGAAGGAGTTGGTCCCGGAACTCAAGAGGTTCCGGAGCGAGGCGGAATGGCAGGCCATCGGCGACGTCTTCCTGGACCGTCCCGCGCCCGGAGTGAACTTCGAGCTGGTCCGCAAGGTGGCCGTGGAACTGGGTTGGGTTCGGGAGTGGATCGAAGTT
>CAYPHP010000290.1:1651-5604 GCA_964410045.1 uncultured Acidobacteriota bacterium
GAAGTTCTGCGTTGCCGTCGCCGTCGGAAGGGCGGCAGGCTGGACGAGATGCTCAAGGAGATGGGCGACATCTACGAGGCTCCTCTGGGCCTGAAGCGCCTGCAGATGCTGTGGAGGACCAACTTCATGGAGCGTTGCATGGCCGCCAAGCGTTTGAGCCAGGTGCCCACGCCTGAAGGCATGATCGCGCTCCTGGCGGGGACCGATGATCCCGACGAGGAAGTGCGCGAAGTTTGCATCCGCAAGCTGGGGCAGCTTGCCGATCCAGCCACCATGCCGGTACTGATCGAAGAGATGGTGCAAGTGCTGGAAGGAAAGAGCCCGTTGTCAGTGCGCACACTGAAGTCCGCATTGATCCTGTTTCCGCTGGACGAGATGGATGCCTTCCGCACGGCCCTGGAGCATCCCAACCGCCGGGTCCGCTTCTTCGCTACCGACATCATCCGGGAGGTGGCCCAGCGCCAGGCGCAGAAGGAACAACTGGGTAAGAACGATTTTTCGCCCGAAGTCTACCGGCTGTTCACGGAAGCACTGTGGAAAGACGAATGGGGCGACGTGCGGGCCCGTGCGGCTCCGGTGATCGTCCACTTCAATGACGCAACCAGCGCCCGCATCTTGGGACAACTGCTGGAGGACGATACGTGGTTCGTGCGTCTGCACACTTGCCGGGCCATCACCAATCGCTTCTACCTCTCGCTGGTGCCAGCCCTGGCCAAGCGCCTGACCGATTCGCACTGGCTGGTCCGCGAAGCCGCCGTCCACAGCCTTGGTCAAATGGGAGACGTGGGCATCAATGAGAGCTTCCGCGCCTTCCTGACCACCCGGGATACCTACGCCGCCGAACAGATCGCCGAAACGCTGCAGCGCGACGGAACCCTGGTGAACATGCTGTCCAGCCTGACCCAGATCAGCGGCGAATCGGAGTATCAGCGGGCCCGCGCCGTGGCCCGGCGAATGATCCAGCTCGGCAAGACCACGCTCCTGCAATCGTACCTGGTGGTGCCTTCGCCTCGCGCCCTCAAGCTGATGCTCATCGAGGAGCTGAGCGGGAGCATCTCGGCATCCTATCTACAAGTTCTGCAGGCCTGCTCGGAAAACGACGACGACCCCGAAGTGCGGACCGCGGCCACGGGCGTGTTTCAGTCGGCCGCTTCCCTCCTGTTGCGCCAGCAGAAGAACTGATCGCGCTTCAGGAGTTCCGGCGCAACGCGTAGACTTCGTGGTTGTCGATTTGCCGGTCCAGAGCCACGAATCCGCTGGTGTCGGCCAGGCGGGAATAGACTTCGCCGGAGATCCACAGCTCGTTCTTCTCGGCGTATTTCTGCAAGTGTCCGGCGACGTCGATGCTCTGATCGCTCACTTCCTCCAGCGGTTTCTCATCGGGGATCATGACCTCGCCGAAGTTGAGCCCGCAACGCACCTCGAACCGGGTCTTCATCTGATGGACGTCGCGGTTGAACCAATCCAGTTCCTTCAGGACTTTCCTGGCAGCGCCCGCGGCGTCGTCGGGGGAGGGGAAGGCGGTCATCACGCCGTCGGGAGTCCAAGCCACTTTGTAGACGCGATACTCCCGGAAGATGCGTTCCAGAAACTTCTTGTACTCGGAGAAGGCGTGTTCGATCACCAGCTTGTCTTCACCGGCCTTCATGCGGGTGGAGCCGGCCACGTCAATCGACAGGAACGCCATCTGGCGGCGGGCTTCGCCCAGGACTTTCTTGGCCGCGGCGTACTGGCGGAGCAGGGACATGCGGGAGGCGTCCAAGGCTCCCGTCGTACCGGCTGCCTGCAACGCCCCGGCGACGGCATGCAGGCTGCCGGCCTTGACGGGTTCCAACAGCGGCTTCTCGATCCAGGCTTCCATCGACAGCAGGCGTCCGCTGATGATCTGCTGCAGGATGTAGACCACCACGGCCAGACCCGCGGGCAGGAAGTTGAAGCGTCCGGCAGTGAAATCAAAACTGACCAGCTCCATCACGAAGGTCAGCAGGGGATCGACGGCGCGATGGATCCACTGCACGAAGGCCATGCTAGCCAAACGGTCCGCCTTGAGGAGCGGCGTGCAGAAGATGAACAGCAGGGAGAGGATATAGGCCACCGAGGCTACCGAAAAGGCCTGCCGGAACAGGCGGGCCAGCATCAGCCCACGCTGGCGCATGGCCCGTTCTTTCGGCGCTACCGCAGGGCGTTGGCCGGTGGTCGACCCGATCTTCTCGGCCAGGGCCGCGCTGATCACCGTCTTGTTCACCTGCCCGCTGGGCTGGCGGCTGGCCGCGGATCCTGTGTGCGGTTGCGAGGGAATCAGTTCCTGCAGCCGCTCCGTTCCGCCACCGGCAACTCCTTCCGACAGGCCCAGCGAGGACGGCGAGGCTACCATCGTCGAGCCCCACCCCTGCTCGCTTTCCAGATGCTGCTTCTGATTCTTCAACTCGGCCAGCAACTGGAGTGCGGTCTGATAGCGATTGGCGCGGTCTTTTTCCAGGCACTTCAAAATCACCCGTTCCAGCGCCGGGGGCAGATCGCTGCGGAAGTCGGAAGGCGAGGGCGGCGGTTGATTCAGGATCTTGGCCAGCACCACTTGCGGCGACGTTCCGGTGAACGGGGGTTTGCCGGTCACCATCTCGAAGAGTACTCCGCCGAGGGAGAAGATGTCGGAACGGGCGTCGAGATCGGCGCCCAGCGCTTGTTCCGGCGACATGTACCGGGCGGTTCCCAGCACCAAACCCCCGCTGGTCTTGAAGTCGTCCGAGGGTTGAACCGGCCCGGTTCTCTCGACCATCTTGGCCAGACCGAAATCCAGAATCTTCACCTGGCCTCGGTCGGTCACCATGATGTTCTCGGGTTTCAGGTCGCGGTGGATGATGCCCTTCTCACCGGCAACCACCATAGCGTCGGCGGCCTGAATGCCGATGTCCAGGGACTGCCGGAGAGTCAGCGGTCCGGCGGCCAGCAAATCCCGCAACGTCTTGCCTTCGATGTACTCCATCACCAAGTAGCGGAGCTGGTCCTTCACTCCGAACTCGTAGATGGTGGTGATGGCAGGATGCTGCAGCTTGGAGGCGGTCTTGGCCTCGCGCAGGAAGCGGCCCACGGAGTCTTCGTCCTGCTGCGCTTCGGGAGGCAGAACCTTGATGGCCACAGGACGGTCAAGGTCGAGGTCCACGCCTCGATACACCACTCCCATGCCACCCTGACCCAACCGCGACACCACCTTGAAGTGCGAGAGACTCTCGCCGATCATCCAAATCCCTATGGGCCCCTGTCACAGGGGTTCTCCGCCTAATTTTTCCTGTCGCACCACGTTAACTCGTAGAGCCGAAAGAGTCAAGGTGCCACGCGGCGTTTTCCCCTCTCAAATCGGGAATGCGCGCGATGCGGAGCCGGATGCGAAAAGCCCTTCTCTTGAACAGGCGGTACAGAGTAGCATAGGAGCGTGACCAGACACTGGGAGTGGCGGGGAGTCTAGCACGAGCGGAGCATCCACAGCCCTTCGAGACATTCTGCTGCTCGCGCTGAATGTCTTCAATGACGTCATCATCCTCTTCTTTGTGGTGGGGAATGGCGTCTACACATTGTTGACGCTGATGTCGTGCGTCTACGTGTGGATCTATCAGAAGCGGGTCGGCTATGCCACGCTTCGAGAGGTCCGCGAGTCGCCGGTCACGCCGCCGGTGTCCATCATTGTTCCAGCCTACAACGAGGAAGGGGCCATCCTGGCCACCGTGGAGTCGTTGATGGCGCTGGACTATCCGGCCAAAGACATCATCGTAGTGGACGACGGTTCCAAAGACGGGACTCTGGTGCAGTTGATTGAGCGCTACCAGTTGATCCAGATGGATCTGATCTACCGGCCGCGGCTGAAGGCTACCGGCCCGGTGGCTTTCTTCTACAACCCCAAGTTCCCCATGCTCACGGTGGTGAGTAAGCCGAACAGCGGAAAACCGGAAGCGCTGAAC
>CAYPHP010000291.1:0-5588 GCA_964410045.1 uncultured Acidobacteriota bacterium
TGGGGTGAGCACGCCCGCCTCTAACGGGGATCTGAGTATATAGACGACGAGAGCCGTAGGAAGTTTCCCGGTTTACATACTTTCATAATTGCCCCTTCCAAAGAAAAGGGGCCGGTGACCCGGCCCCTTTGTCTTGAACAGCTTGGTGCGAGTTGCTTAGAACGTGTAGCGAACCACCAGACGGAGCTGGCGGGCGTTCTGGAACACGTTCGGCATACCGTAGCGGCTGGCCAGGGTCAGAGGAGTCTGAATCCTGGTGGTGGAACCCGGGACGTTGCCGGCGAAGGCGCCGGTTCCGTTGAGGGCATCCACATAGTTGTAGCCGTTCATCACCTTGCCGAAGTCCACTTCCAGGTCGCCTGAGAACCGCGCGGCGCGCGCGGGGTTGATCAGGTTGGTGGGAATCGCGAACTGATACACGGCAGTGGCCGCCCGGTGATTAAACAGGTTGGTGATGTTGGCCTCGAAGCCCAAGGTCTGGCCTTCGCGGACCTTGATGTCATGGTTGACGGTCAAGTCGGTCTGGTAGTAGGGGTCGGTGCGGGCATTGGTATTGACGTTGCCCTTGACGAAGTCGCCGTTCGCGGCACGAGTGAAACTTACGAAGCTGCCGCGCCCCTCCGCCCACTGGCACGCTGAAGAAGTGCCAATGACCGGCAGGCAGGTGCTGATCGGCGTCCCCTGGAACATGGCCTGGGTGAAGCCAAAGCGCGTTTCCATTCCGAACCACTTTTGGCGGTAGAAGCCAAACGCAGTGACGGTATGCGGCCGGTCTGTGGCCAGCACGCCGTCGTCAATCTTCCCGCTGGGAAGATAGGTCATGGTGGGGATGTCGAACGCGCGGTGGTTGTTGGGAGAGTGACGGCCGCCGGCGCCATCCGTGGAATCGGTGTTGGTCAAGCCCGCGTAGTTGCCCCGGTTGCGGCTCCACGCGTAGGTGATCGCTCCGAACCACTTGCCGACCGACCTCTTGGCCAGACGGAACTCCACGCTGTCATATCTGCGAATGGCGGGAACCGTCTTGGGGCATTCCGCGCAGAACGGCACGGTGGTCTGATAGTCGACGCCGGCCGCGTTGGGGATGACCACCGGGCGATGCAGTACGTCGCCGTAGGTGGACCCAGGGTTGCCAATGTAGAAGCCCAAGTTGTCGGTGATGGCCATGTCCTCGATGGTGCGGTCAAGGCGCTTGCGGGCCCACCGGGTTTCCAGGCTCCAGTTCGGAGTGATGGCCCAGTCGACGCCGGTGACAAACTCGTGCTGCTCCATGGGCTTCATATCCGGCTGGACAGCCGGATCACGCGGATCCGCCTTGGTGGCGCGGAAGTCTACGTTCTCGATGAAGCGGCCATTCACGCCGGGAGCCGGCCCAGTAGCCGGGCAGCCGCCACCCAAGGGATGGGTGGGGGTGATGTTGGTGAACACGGGATCGTCCATGGCGTAATAGCAGTTGTGCCAGTAATCGCTGCCGAACGAGCCGCGCGCCAAGCCCATCTTCTGCAAGTCGTAGAACTTGCCGTAGCTGCCGTAAATCTTGACCTTGCCGTTGCGGAAGAGGTCGTAGGCAGCGCCGATGCGCGGAGCGATCTTGTCGCCCCAACCGAACTCCAACGTCTTGAAGCGGTTGGTATCATAGGCAGGCGTCGACTCCTGGTCGAAGCGTACGCCCAGGTTCAAGGTCAGACCATGGCCGACGTTCCAACTGTCTTGGAAGTAGAATGCTTTGGCGCTCTGCGCGGCGGAACCGGTGTTGGTGACGTTGGTGCCCACCACGAAATATCCATACCGGCCCTGGCATTGGTTGGCGGCAGCGCCGAAAGACGCCACATTCTGCTGCTTGATCTGGTCGCAGACGGAAGCGCTGGTGACCGGGGAATAGCTCTGCCCCCAGAACAGGTTCACTGCGCCGCCTTGGAAGTTTCTGAGAACTTCGTTCTTCTGTTCTTGCCAGAAGAAGCCAACCTTGAGGTTGTGGGTGCCCGCGAAGTGTGCGAAATAGGAGGCATCCACATTCAGTTGTTTGCGCTTGTAAGCATCAAAGATCGTCGCCAGATTGCTCGGGATGTTGGCGAAGCCCGAGGTGTTGAATGAAGAAGCCGGAAACGCCTGGTTAGCCAGGTCCCGGCTCGCGGCGTTGACGGTGTTCTGATAAACGTAGCGAGTGCCGATCGGCGTGCCACGCTGTTCGTTGTTATTGAAGAAGTAACCGAAGCGGGTGCTGACCACCAACTTGGAGGTTGGCGTCCAGTCACCGCCGAAGGTGAACACCTGAAGCGGATTCACTGAGCCGGCATCCGCGCGCAGGGTGTTCGGATCAGTGGTCGCCCCGGTATTCCGTTGCCCCGCGGCGCTGTCCTGGCCGCCGAGGGTTCCGGTGGTCCGGGAGTAGGCGTAGTTCCAAGCGCTGTACACGCGCAACTGGTTGAACATTCCATAGTCCAACCGGTTGTACATGTTGTGCTGGGTAAAGGTATTGTTCAGGGTACGGGGACCCGGGTTCGCGCCAATAAAGTTGGTGGTCCGTCGGGTGGTGTCGTGTGTCGGAACATAACCGCTGAAGAACCACAGCTTGTCCTTGAACAGCGGCCCGCCCACCTCGTAACCCGGCTCAAGAATGTTGCGCTGATCTTTCCGCCCGTAGTAGTACTCGGGGGTCGCGTCGAGTCGAGTGGTGGTATTCAGCGACGGAAGCAGCGGGTTGGTCCGCAGACCGCGGTCGCTGTTGTTGGCGTTCATGGCGTAGCTCTGCCAGTAGAACTTCAGCTCGCCGTGCCAGGTGTTGGAACCCTTCTTCGGAACGGCGTTGATCACGCCGCCCAAGGCCCCGCCATGCTCGGCTTCAAAGCTGCTCGACTTGATCTGGACTTCTTCGACGAAATCAATCTGGAAACTCTTCCCAACTCCGCCGTTCTGGATGTTGGTGGTGTTCATGCCGTCGATCATGAACACGTTCTCGCCGTCGCTGGCTCCATCAATCTGGAAGCCGTTGCTGCGGTCCCCCGAACTCTGCATGGGCTCCTGGCGGGCGCCGGGAGCGAAGGGGATCAGCGATTGGAACGAGCGCCCCTTCGGGACGTTTTCCATGATTTCATGTTCGACCGTCTTCTGGACCTTGCTTTGCGTGACGTCGACGATGGGAGCGGCAGCGGTTACTTCGACCACTTCCGCAACCGCGCCAACTTCGAGTTGCACGTCGATGCTCGGCAGCCGGCCGACGACCAGCTCAATGCCGACCTGACGGTACTTCCGGAATCCCGGAGCCGTTACGGTGAGCGTGTACACACCGTTGGGGAGAGCGCTGAAGCGGTAGTTTCCGCCCCCGTCGGTCTGTGCTTTTCGAATTCCGATCAAGGCCGGGCCGGAAACCTCGACCTCAGCGTTGGCGATGACCGCGCCCGAAGGATCTTTGACCGTTCCTGTGAGTCCTGTCGTTGTTTCTTGCGCGAATGCGCTCGGCAGGATCAGCAGAGCCGTCAACACCCCAGCCAGTAGCAACCACTTCCCTTTGTGGGGATGATGCATGTATGCCTCCTTACCACTCACTGTTTATTTGCTTACCCTTACCCCCAGGGTACATGCCACTACGAGCGTTCAGAATCTGTGCATTCGCAGTAAGCGGTACGTACCCCACCCAATGTCCTTGGGCAGGCTGACCTTCAGCCCACCAAGCCCAATCTTGCAGGGGTAGGATACAAGGCCTTCAATTGTCAAGGCAAGTCAAAAATGTAGGGAATGTCACCAATCTGACATACACAAGGGCACACCAGTTGACGTGGAGCCCAGTCGATTACCGGGCGGGTAGGTGAAGCCGGACTGTGCCCTCAATCTGCTTGATCCGCTCCAATTCCAACAGAATGACCTGACGCAAAGACGCCGCAGGCAGCGCCCCGACCAGACGCCGGCCGTTGACAAAAATTGTCGGCGTTGTGTTGATACCCAACGTTTGTGCTTCTTTCACCGACCGGTCGACTTCGGCACGAGCTTCCGGACCCTTCATGCAGGCTTCAAACCGCACTGAGTCCACCTTCTTCTTGCCAGCCAGGAAGGTTCGGGCTTCTGTGGGAAGGCTGGTGAGATTGAGCGTCTCCTGCTTCTGATGGACCCAATCGTGGTACTCCCAAAAGGCGTCCTCATTCTGCTTGAAGACGCAGCGCCCGATCACCGAAGCCTCCGCGGCCCACGGATGGATGTCCTTCAGGGGATAATCCTTGAAGTACACCCGGACCTGCGCGCTAAACTCCTTCAGTACCTCTTTCAGGACGCCGCCCATCATCTTGCACGAGCCGCACTGAAAGTCGCTGTACTCGACGATGGTGACCTTGGGCACCACCGCTCCCTGGGCCGGCTGGTTGCTGATGTCGATGCTCTCGCGGATCTCCTTGTAGGGATCGGTGGTGGACAGAGCCGGTCCTTCCATCACAAACTTGCCGTCTTCGGAGACGAAGAAGGTAATCTTCGCGGGAATCTTCTGGCCGGCCTTATCGGATAGCTCCACCAGCGTCTGGAAGAGCCCCTTCATGGGAGACGGTTTCATCTCGCCGACCTTCACGTTCACCGCGGCCTCCGGCCAGTTGTAGTAGTAGCGGAGGAAACGCTCGACCTTCAACGCGTCAGGAGACCCGTCAAGTAAGGCGAATGCCAGCAAGAAGGAGATCATAGGCGTTAGTATACAATCGAGTGATCGAACCGTTGAGCCAATGCGTCTTCTCACCCGCTACGTACTGAAGGAGATCACCTCGCATGCCCTGCTGGGCGTGGTGTTCTTCACCTTCGTTCTGTTCACGCGAAACGTGGGTCAGTTGCTGGATCTGCTGGTGCGGGCCACGGCCTCCCCGGGCCTGGTGGCATGGCTCTTCGTACTGGTCTTGCCGGGCGTACTGACGCTCACCGTCCCGATGGCCGTGCTGGTCGGCACGTTGATCGGGCTCTGCCGGATGGCCAGCGACAGCGAGGTCACGGCCACGCGCGCCGCCGGACTCAGCATCCGCACCTACCTCGTGCCTGTGAGCATTCTGGCGCTGGCGGGAACCGCGGTGAGCTTGTACAACGCGGTCTCGCTAGCGCCGCGCTCGGTGCGCGCATTAGTGGGCATCGAGAACCGGCTTCGGACTCGTCAGGTTTCGACGGAAGTGCATCCGCGGGTTTTTGAAGAGCGTTTTCCCAACACGGTGCTCTACGTCAACGACGCTCCCAGCGGCAAGAACGAATGGCGGGGCGTGTTTCTCGCCGATCTGCAACCGGGGCCCGGTCCGATCAGTTCGGCGAACGAGGCTGAGCCGCAGGCCGCACCCGCCTTCGGGCCGAAGATCACCGTGGCCGAGCGCGCCCAGGTCCTGCCGGACAACGCCGGAAACCGTTTGCAGTTGCACTTGGTATCCGGGTCCACGCATCAGGTCGGCGGACCGGACAAGGTGGAAGACTATCTGGTCTCCGGATTTCAAGAGAGCGATCTGACGATCGATCTGCCGTCGCCTCCGGCGGCCCGAGCCCGTCCGTTCACGGAGCAAAGCTCCTCGGCCTTGTTGCGCGTGCCGCTCGATAAGGAAGAAGGACGGCTGGCGCGTATCGAGTTCCATCGCCGTCTGGCG
>CAYPHP010000292.1:0-5586 GCA_964410045.1 uncultured Acidobacteriota bacterium
GCGGCCATCGCTTCATCCAGGCACTTCTCGCCAGCATGACCGAACGGCGGATGCCCCACGTCGTGGACCAGGGCCAGGGCTTCGGCCAGGTCGCTGTTCAAGCCTAGTGCCCCGGCTACGGTGCGGGCCACCTGGGCCACTTCGATGGTGTGCGTCAGGCGGCTGCGGAAGTGGTCGGAGTAGCGGGTGGTGAAGACTTGGGTTTTGTTCTCCAGGCGGCGGAAGGCCCGGCTGTGGACGATGCGGTCGCGGTCGCGCTGGAACGCCCCGCGATAGGGATGGACGGGTTCAGGGTGACGCCTCCCGCGGCTTTCCTCGACGCGGAAGGGGATCATACGGCGCCCGGTTATTGCTTCAATTCAGCCAGCATGCGCTTGGCCATGTCCTGCAGTTTCGGGCTGACCTGCTGCTGTTCCAACTCGCGGTAGATCTTCTCGGCTTCCTTTGGCTTGGTGGCCCGCAGGTGCGTCGCCAGGGTCATTTGCGCGACGGTCTTGGGCACCTCCGCGGTGGGATGCTCGATCAGGTGGCGGTAGTGTTTCTCGGCCTCGTCCAGCTTGTTCTGGGTCACCAGGGCGCTGGCTAAGGCGAACCGCGCCAGCGAGCCGACCTGTGCGTTCTTCCCTTCGGCCAGGGCGGTCAGTTCCTTCTGCCCGTCAACCGTGTTCCCGAGTTGAAGTTGGCAGAGCCCGATGTAGTAGTGAGCCAGGTCGCTGTGCTTCAGCATGGAGTATTTGCCGGCGATGGCCTGGAACTCCTGGAGCGCGGTGGTGTACTTCTCCTTGTCGGAGGAGTAGAACTTTTCGTTGCTGCCCTGCGGGGGCGGCGCGCCGGCCGGCAGTACGGTGGCATGGTAAGTGCGCTGAGCCCGCGCCAGCGAATCGCTGGCGTCGGCGTTGCGCTTGTTCCACAGGAGGTAGCCTCCCAGAGCCACCACCAACACTCCGGCCACCACCGCCGACCAGACCACGATCGGCTGGCGATGCGACTGGACGTATTCGACGGTATGGGAAACTTCCTGAACGAATTCGTCTTTCTTCAGTTCTTTCCTGCTGATACGGGCCACGCGGCGGTTCTCCTACGGTGTGAAGTGAAGTCTGGAGTTGAACCCTATTATCGTATCAGTGGGGTGGGGGAGTGTCAAACGCTGGGGGGACCTGATCCGTGTTCATCTGTGCAGATCCGTGGTTTCAAATCCACGGTTTCCGTTCCCCTTCCGGTACCTCTAACCTGTTGATTCCTTGACAGTCGCAGGGCTTTGTGACAAGGTTCTGATCTGGTTCCCTGGTGGATGAAGAAGGCGGGTAGAGAGATCCGATGCGCTCCGTAGCGGTTACCATTCTGGCGGTATTTCTGGCGGGGACCAGCCTCCCCGCGCAGACGCCGTCCAACGTGCCGGGCAGCCAGACGCCGGCGCAGGCCACCCCACCCCCGAAGCCGCCCGGGGAAAACCAACTCTTCATCGAACTGAAGGCCGGATACAACAATGTCGGCATCGACCCCGACACGCGCGGCCCCGACGGACGCCCGGCGCGGTCGTTCCTCACCCCCGGCGACAACGGCTTTGTGGACCTGACCATCTTCCAGGACCACTCCTTCAACAAGCAGGACCGCATCCAGTTCCTGGGCGTGGTCCGCAACACCAACGACCCGCGCATTGATCCGGAACAGAACAGCTTCCAGCGCGGCTATCTGCGCTTCATCACCCCGAAGACGGAGATCAACTACGGCGACTACCTGGTGAGCTACTCGCGCTTCACCTACAACCAGAACATCAAGGGCGTGCACGTGACCCGGCAGTTCGGGGAGCACTTCAAGCTGATGGCCAACGGCGGCGTGTTCACCGACCGCTGGGGCTCGATCTTCAAGGACTACCTGATCGGCAAGCCGTACACCCGCGTGGTGGCCGGCCTGCGCGCCGAAGCCCGGGTGAACAACGACAAGGTGTTCGGGTTCAATTTCTCCGAGGGCCGCGACCAGTTGGGCTCCATCCGCCGCGACCTGCGCGGCAACTTGCAGGGCGTAGACAACCAGATCGTCTCGATGGACGCCAAGCTGCGCTTCGGGCGCATCTTCGCCCTGGACGGAGAGATCGCCGAAAGCTGGACCAACTTCGACATCGCCCGCTTGCGGACCAAAAAGAGCGATTACGCCGCGCGCCTGGACACCACCACGCGGGCCGGGGCGTTCTTCCTGCGCACCACCTACACGCGGATGATGCCCAACTTCCTCTCGGTGAACGCCCGGCAGTTGGCCGATCTGCAGGACGCCGGCGTGCGCGGCGGATTCGACATCGGAACGCACGTCAGCTTTGAGGCCGCCTACCGCCAGACCAGCAACAACCTGAACAACGACCGCCTGGACCGCACCACCACCTTCCGGGTCCCCGAAGTCCGCGCCAGCTTCCGGCAATTGCCGGGCCTGGGCCGGTCCATCTTCGACGTAGGCTACCGGGAACGGCAGCAGGAAGGTCCGTTCACTTCGGCCACCGGGCTCACCGAGGACCGCGTCACCCGGATGCCGTTCATCGAAGCGTCCATCCCCATCGGGTCCACGCTGATAACCGCGGGCTACGAGCATCGCGACAACGAAGATCACCGCAACGTAGGCCAGAACACCGCCACCAACCGGGTCTTCGGCGGCATCCGCAGCATTTTCACGCTGGGCGGATGGCAGATCTCGCCGAACTTCCGCTTCGAGACCGAGCGCGAAGTGTTCTTCCGGGTCAACGGCATCAACAACAACCGCTCGATCCTGGGCTCGCTGTACATGGAAGCGCCCAAGTACGTGGTGCTGGAGTTCGTCTACCGGCAGGTGGGGGCTACGCTGTTCTCCGAGTGTCTGACCACCGCCAGCGACTTCTGCCAGTCGTTGCGGGCGATCCCGGCGGGAACCGTGGTGCTGCTGCCAGCGGGCTTCGGCCGCCCGGCGTATCGCGGCGCGCTCACCTACAAGATCCTGAACAGCGAGGACCGCACCATCACCTTCTCGGTGGACCGCAACATGAACGCGTTTGCTCTTCCCAATCGCAACTTCGACGAACGGGTGATCGCTGTAACCCTCTTGTACCGCTTTAGAAAGTAGGGGGACACCGGGGCATGGACTGGTTCAAGCGGACTCTCCAGGATTTTCTTGAGACACTAACACCGGCAGGGATGAAGCAGTTTCTCCGCAGCCATCGCTGGTCGCTGGCGTTGAGCTTGGTGGTGACGCTGATCGGGCTCGGACTGTTCATTCAGTCCAGTATTCTGAAATCGCGCACCCCGCTGCTGCAAGTGCTGGAAGACTACGAGGCCCAGTCGCTCGACGCGCGCTTCGGGGTCCGCGGCCCTCGCCCGGTGGATCCGCGCATCGTCATCGTCGCGGTTGACCAAAAGACCCTCAACAGCCTGGGTTTCCCGTTCCCCCGTTTCCATTACGCCAAGATGCTGGAGCGGGTCTGCGGCGAGGGCGCGCGCTCCATCGGATTCGATATCAGCTACGCCTTCCCGGACCGCAGTTCGCCATCCAACGTCCTGAAGACCTTGCAGCAGCAACTGAAGATGGACGATGCGTCTCTGGCGCGCATGCTCGAGGCCGCCGACAAGGTGGATAGCGATCAGGCCTTCGCCGCTGCCATGAAGACCTGCGGCAATGTAACCCTGGGGCATTTTTTCGAAGAGTCGGAAATCAAGATGGAAGGCCTCGACGAGAAGCGCATCGAGGAATACAACTATGTGCTTTCCGACCACATCTATCCCCAGGTCCGCAAGATTGAGAGCGAGGGGCGCTACCGCTTCGTTCTGAACCATCCCAACGATCCCGGCAAGCAACTGGACATGAAGACCGTCCAGCCCAACCTGAAGATGTTTGCGGAGGCTGCCAAGTATGCCGGCTTCTTCAACTTCTTCGCCGACAGCGATGGCACTTATCGGCACGCGCCGCTCATCGTCCGCTATCCCCAGAAGGTCAAGACCCAGTTGCAGGAGGATTTCTACCCGTCGTTGGCGGTGCAAACGGTGCGTGAGTATCTCAAGGCTCCCGCGGAAGAAACGATTCTGTGGTTCAACGCCAACGGCCCGGACCACCTGCAGATGGGCCAGACCAAAGTCCGTGCCGACTCTTCCGGGCAGGTCCTGGTGAACTACGGTGGGGGGGAGAAAACCTATCCGCATTACTCCTTCTCCGATGTGGTCACGGGCCAGGTGAAGGCCGGCGAGTTCAAAGACAAGATCGTGTTTATCGGCGCAACCGCGGTGGGCATCGGCGACATCCGGCCCACGCCTTTCCAGAAGCAGGGCTACCCCGGAGTCGAGATCCACGCCAACGTCGCGGACAACATGCTCCACGACAACTTCCTCAGGCGCGGGGCGGCTGAAGAATCCATCGACCTGGTGATCGTGCTGTTCTGCGGCATCGTGATGGGCTTGGTGTTCGTGGTCATGCGCCCGTCGCTGTCGTGGGCGGCGTTCCTGGGTTCGGCGCTGCTGGTGGCCGGATTCGTCTACTTCCAGTTCAGTTGGAACGGGCGCTGGCTCAGCCTGGTGATCCCCGCCGGGACGCTGACCGCCAACTTCGTCGGCATCACGGCGTACCGGGTGATCTTCGAGGAGAAGGAAAAGCGCAAGACCCGTAGCGCCTTCGGCATGTACGTCCACCCCGGCTTGATCAACCAAATGCTCAAAGATCCCGGGCTGCTGCGGCTGGGCGGCGAAGAGGCCGAGCTGACGGTGATGTTCAGCGACATCCGCGGATTCACTTCCCTCTCCGAAGGCCTGACACCAACCCAGCTCGTCGATCTGCTGAATGAGTACCTGACGGTGATGAGCGACACCATCATGCGCACCTGGGGCACGGTGGATAAGTACGAAGGCGACGCCATCATGGCCTTCTGGGGACGCCCCTATCCCCAGCCCGACCACGCGCTGCGGGCCTGCGAAGCCTGTCTGAACATGATCACGGAACTCAAGTTCCTGAACTCCAAGTGGAAATCGGAAGGCAAGAAGGAGATCAACATCGGCATCGGAATCAACAGCGGTCCGATGGTGGTCGGCAACATGGGGTCCTTGAAGCGCTTCAACTACACGGTGATGGGCGATGCGGTGAACCTGGGCGCGCGCCTGGAAGGCCAGAACAAGGAATACGGCACGCACATCATCATCAGCGAAGGCACCTATCAGTACGCCCGCGACAAGTTCATCTGCCGGGAACTGGATCTGATCCGGGTGAAGGGCAAGATGAAGCCGGTGGCCATCTACGAATTGATGGCCAAGATCGAAGACGCCGCCAAGTTCGAACCCTTGGCGAAGGTGTTCCGCCAGGGTCTAAGACTCTACCGGCAGGGCCAATTCAACGAGGCCTTGCAAGTGTTCGAGGATATCTTGGCGGCGTATCCGAATGACGGACCGGCCAAGCTGTTCGCCTCCCGCGCCCAGGCCTATGTCCAGGCGCCGCCGGTGGGCGTGTGGGACGGCGTGTTTACCGCAACCAGCAAGTAGCGAGCCGCGTCATTTGTAGTAAGGGGCACAAGAGGATTCGACCATGAAAAAGCTGCTGGCGGTGTGCTTGGGTTTCGCCCTGGTTCTCGGAGCCGTCGCCCCGGTCGGG
>CAYPHP010000293.1:0-5574 GCA_964410045.1 uncultured Acidobacteriota bacterium
TCACCAACGGCTACCTGCTGACCTCCGAGCGCATCGAGCGGCTGAATGCCGCGGGTCTCGACCACATGCAGATCAGCATCGACAATGTCAGGCCGGACGCCGTATCGGTGAAGAGCTTGAAGGTGCTGGACAAGAAACTGGAGCTGCTGGCGGAACACGCCATATTCCACGTGAATATCAATTCGGTGGTGGGCAGCGGCATCCGGTATCCGCAGGACGCTCTGTCGGTTGCCCGCCGCGCCGTCGGCTTGGGCTTCACCTCCACCATGGGCATCATCCACGACGGCAGCGGTCAGCTCCGTCCGCTGACCGACGATGAGCGGCGGGTTTACAGCGAAATCAAAGGGACGCGGAAGCGCAGCTACTCGCGGTTTAACGATTTCCAGGAGAACATCGCCAACGGCCAGCCCAACAACTGGCGTTGCCGCGCCGGATCGCGCTACCTATACATCTGCGAGAACGGCCTGGTCCACTACTGCTCCCAGCAGCGCGGCTACCCGGCGGTGCCCCTGGCCACTTACTCCACCAAGGACCTGCGCCGCGAGTTCCACACCCAAAAGTCCTGCGCCCCGCACTGCACGGTCTCCTGCGTCCATCAGGTAGCTATGCTGGACAACTGGCGGCGCGAGCCGCAACGCATTCCCGAGCCCCGTCCCCGTCCGGCCGAAGCCGCCAGCGGACTTGTGCAGTTGCAGACGGTCTTCGACGAAGAATAAGAGTCTATTTGCCACCGAGACACCGAGGACACCGAGCGGAGCCTTTCGGTCCTGCGGGTTTTCTTTCTCGGTGGTCTCGGTGTCTCGGTGGCTATTCCTCCTCACCGGGCAGACAATCCTGAAGCATGCTCCTTTACTCCATCACCATCTTTGGCAGCGCGTTCCTGTTGTTCCTCGTCCAGCCGATGATCGCCAGGATCATCCTGCCGTGGTACGGCGGAGCGGCGGCGGTCTGGAGTACTTGCCTGCTGTTCTTCCAGGTGATGCTGGCCCTGGGCTATCTTTATGCCCACTGGCTGATCCGGCGTTGGAGTGCCGCGTTCCAGTCGCGCATCCACGTAGCCGCGTTGGCGGGCAGCTTGCTGCTCCTTCCGATCCTGCCCAAGGAAGGTTGGAAGCCGACGGGCGCCGAAGATCCGGCGCTGAGCGTACTCTTGTTGCTGGCAGTGAGCGTCGGTCTGCCGTACTTCCTGCTCTCAGCCACCAGCCCGCTGCTGCAAGCCGGGTACGCGCAGACCAAAGGGGAGGAGGCCTACCGCCGCTACGCTCTTTCAAATGCCGGCTCGCTGTTGGCCCTGCTCGCCTATCCTCTGGGGGTTGAGCCGGAACTTTCCGTACGAATGCAGGCGCTGGGCTGGTCGGCAGCCTACGCCATGGTGGCCGTGTCATGCGCCGCCGTGGCTCTGGGCGCGCGCGGCCAAACGGACCCGGAATCGGAACCAGCCGAACCGCCTAGCCGGAAGATCAAATTCCTGTGGCTGGCGCTGCCCGCATGCTCTTCGGCTCTCCTGCTGGCGGTGACCTATCATCTCTCGCAGAACATCGCCGCCTTTCCCATGCTCTGGATCTTGCCGCTGGCGCTTTACTTGCTCAGCTTTGTGGCCTGCTTTGCCGCCGCTGGTTTCTATCACCGGGGAATCTTCCTGCGCTTGCTCGCGGTGTGCCTGGGTCTGATGGCGTTTGCGCTTCCGCCCGACGTGATGAACCTCAGCCTGGTGGTCCTGATCCCGCTGTTTCTTACCGGCCTGCTGGTCTGCTGCATTGTGTGCCACGGAGAACTGGCGCGGCTCAAGCCCCACCCGTCCCATTTGACTTCCTATTACCTGATGATCTCGCTGGGAGGCGCGCTGGGCGCCTGTCTGGTGGCCTTCGCTGCGCCCCGCTTGCTCTCCGGCTTCTATGAGCTGCATATCAGCATGGGAGCCTGTGCGATCTTTGTGCTGGTGGCCTTGCGTAATGATCTGGAATCTGCTCCCCGGGTGTGGCGCAGCCGGCCGGCCTGGGTTCTGATTCTGGCCTTCACCGTCGCGCTCCTGGCCAGTCTGTTCAGCACGGCACTGCGTGAGGGGGCCAATGCGCTGACGGTCCGCAACTTTTACGGCGTCCTGAGGGTGGTGGATTATCAGCCGCTGAAGGTGGTGATGCTGGGCAAGGGCGATCCCGTTCCGAGAGAGCCTGAGCCGTTGCTGCGAAGACTGATGCACGGAACCATCGAGCACGGCGCTCAATATATCGGTTCCGGCCGCAGCCGCCAGCCGATCAGCTATTACGGCCGTGACACCGGCGTCGGTCTGGCAGTTCGCGCGATTGCGCCCAAAGGGCCGTTACACGTCGGCGTGATTGGACTGGGCATCGGAACCATGGCGGGTCATGGCCGGCCTGGAGATGTCTACACGTTTTACGAAATCAATCCGCTGGTGCGCCAGCTCGCGGAGACCGAATTCACCTACCTGAAGGAGTCGGCCGCCAAGATCGAGATCGTGATGGGCGACGGCCGGCTGTCCCTGGAGCGGCAGCCTCCTCAAGGCTTCGATCTGCTGGCCGTGGACGCTTTCTCCGGTGACGCCATTCCCGTCCACCTACTGACGCGGGAAGCGTTTGAGCTGTACTTCCGGCACCTGAAGCCGGGAGGCGTGCTCGCCGTGCATATCTCAAACAACTACCTAAATCTTCAGCCGGTGGTGGAAACGGCCGCCGCGGAACTGAAGAAGACGGGAGTGGTGGTGATCAATGAACGCGACGGCCGCAACGCCGTCTCCAAGGCGCAATGGATCCTGCTCAGCGATCGGCCCGACTTCTATCGCGAATCCGAGTTGGTCCGCTCCGCGGTTCCCCTCCCGGCGCGCCGTTTGCCGCGCCCCTGGACCGACGATTACAGCAACCTTGTCGAGCTGTTGAAGTGGACGATGTGAAACGGCGCACAGACCGCCAAGGGAAATTGGGAGTTATAATAGTTTCGGCGTGAGCCTCTTCAGCGTTCCTATCGTCATCCGCAATCCTGCCCAACCAGAGCGGCAAAGGGAAGTAAGCCTTTTGGTGGATACGGGTTCCCTGTTCACCTGGGTCGCCGCTCCGGTTTTGCAGCAGATCGGGGTCGTGCCTGTGGAAACCCGGCAGTTTCAGACCATCGACGGCTCGCGGATTGAGCGGCAGATCGGCTACGCGGTTGTGGCTCACAACGGCCGCACCGGTGCGCTAAATGTAGTTTTCGCCCAGCCTGGTGACATGGAAGTGCTTGGGGTCACGGGCTTGGAGACTCTCTGCGTCGCTGCCGATCCCGTGAAGCACCTGTTGGTTCCGATTGTGGCCCTCGCGGTTTGAAGCCCCCGCGTTCGTCGCTAACCCCAGGCCCTCCAATACTGCCATAAGCGGTAAGTCCAGGAAGTGGTCAGGAACTCGTTCACCAATGTCCCGTTGGCCGCCCAGAACGCGCAGCGGACCACGTGATAGGTGACCACGGTCGCCACGGCCACCCGCGCTACCTTCCCGGAGAAGAGCCACGGCCGGTAGAAGGAGGCAGACCGGCCGGCGGCCAGTTCGTACAGGGCGATCAGCGGCGCGGCGATCAGCAGCAGGGCCAGCGGCAGGCATAACGCGTTCCAACCGACCGCGGTCCACAGGTCGCCACGGACCAGTGCGGCGAACGCCCGCGTCAATCCGCAGGAAGGGCAGGGCAGTCCGGTGAATCCGCGCAAGGGACAGATCACCGGCCCGCGGATGGCATACGGACCGACGGCGATCGCCAGCGCCCACACCACCGCGCTGCCACCTGCCACCAGCATCCGGCTCCGGGCGAACGACACGGTACTCCTTCCTCTACTTGTAGATCTCGTTGATGTGGCCCTGAATGATCATGGCCGAGACCATCGGGAAAAAGATCCCCAAGATCAGCAGCAGGGTGGATTTTTCCTTGAGATTGGGGTTACCCGTGAGCTCGCCCATCTCGCCGAGCGCCTGGCCGCAGAGGTAGTAGAAGTACACGTTCACGGGCATGCAGCAGCCGGAAATGATGGCGATCACCGGCGAGATCAGCTCCCGCCCGACCACCGCGTTCATCACTTCGGCGGTCTTCATGTTCCAATAGATCAGGTACAGACCGCAGGTGACGATGCCTAACACCAGCACGATGACAGGGTCGTTCTTGAAAACCGGGATCGAAGCGCGGTCAGCCATTTGGTCTCCTTGTGGGTTTCAAACCCGAATGCCCGCCAACGATATCGCCTCGGCAGAGTCGCGTCAAGCGTACTTAGTCTCCAGCGACCAACGTGGTCATGAACCATCGTTCCTCGCGCTTGTGAAAGCAGGCCCGGTAATCGATGGGGGACCGAGCGTCCGCGCGTCGGATGTATAGAGGCTGTCCCGAAGGACGTTGGATCTGCAACCAGCCGGGCGGAGCGCCGGGCGCGGAGTTCAGCACATCGTATGAGTAGTAAGCGCGAACTGGAGCGCGCGCGTCGGGTCGATCATAGGCAGGAACTTTCTTCTTGATCACGGCGACCGCGTAGAAGTCGTCTAGCCCTTTCCAATCAGGAAACTTGGCGAACACATATGGAGCGCAGAATTGCCCGGTGATCTCGCCGCTTCCCATACTCAGGACGGAGCGAAGTGTGCGCCACAGGGTGCTCCGACTCGGCCGATCCAGTTTCCAAGTCTCCCGGAACTCCTTCGGACCGCCATCGCCGCCGAAACTGTTCAGAATCTCGGGATCAAGTATCGACTCGATAAAACGGACATCGCGTCGGTCCACCGCCGCCCGGAGTTGGCGGCGGAACTGCGCGAACGATTCGTCCCTCGCACCTTCATCCACCGGGTAGAGCTTGCCGTACGAGCCGCTCGAATCCTGTGGTCCTGATAGCGAGGCCAGGAAGAGCAGCGGAAGCAGCCGAAGCATGGCCGTCAGGATACCTCCGATTCCCCCTTTGTGTCCTTGGTGCCTTTGTGGTGAAATAGGCCCTTCAGACCGTAACGGAGGTTACCCGCCCATGAAGCGTCTCTTCGTCTTTGTTCTTCTCTGCGTCCTCTGTGTCTCTGTGGTGAATGGCCAGAAGAAGTCCGCCAAGCCCGCCATCGCGCCCCAGGTGAACGATGAGGCCTACACCAAGAAGATCCTCGAGTACACCACCGAGAAGTTCTTCCTCACCGAATTGGTGGACCACTTGCCGGCGTCGGCGACGGTGCCCACGCCCGAGAAGATCCTCGGCTACGTTGTCGGCACGCCCGAGAAGCTGACCTACTCGAAGGACATCCACCGTTATATGCGCGAACTGGCGAAGGCCAGTCCGCGGGTGCGCGTCTTCACCATGGGGCAGTCCGAGGAAGGCCGGGAGATGCTGCTGGTGGCCGTATCCGACGAAGAGAACCTCAAGAACCTGGAACGCTACAAGCAGATCACCGCGCAGCTCGCCGATCCGCGCAAGATCACGCCGGAAGAAGCCGCCAAGCTGGTGGTGGAGGGCAAACCGTTCTACTGGGCCTCAGGAAGCATCCACTCGCCGGAAACCGGCTCGCCGGAGATGCTGATGGAGCTGGCCTACCGGCTGGCGGTGCAGGAAACCCCGCACATCCAGGCGATCCGCAA
>CAYPHP010000294.1:0-4163 GCA_964410045.1 uncultured Acidobacteriota bacterium
CTCCGTAAATCCCGACCGTTGCCAGCAGCAACGCCATAACGCCACACGCGCCCATGGCTATTCCCAACACTCGAAATGGATAGGCCGTGGCGCTGAAGTACTCGACCAGGGTCTGGATATCACTCAGCGGGATGTTGGGGTCCAGTCTTTGCACGGCGCGCCGCACAGAAGGGGCTTGGCTCGCCGGGTCGCCGTGGGTATGGACCAGGAGCGACATGCGCAACCGATGCGTCTGATGCAGGGCCAGCGCGTAGAATGGCTGAACCGACTTCTGCAGCGACTGAAACTGGTTGTCACGGATGACGCCCACGATTTCGCACATCTGTCTCGCCGGCGTTTGGTCCTCCTCAAACTTCGCCAAGTGCCTGCCGAGCGCCGAGCCCGCCACGAAATATTTCTGCGCGAAGACTTCGTTCACAATCGCGACGCAAGGAGCGCCTTCCCGATCGCGCTCGTTGAAGTCGCGTCCTTGGACGATCGGAACCTTCATGTCGGTGAAGTAATGAGGGCCGACGATGCTGGCTTCGATATGCAGACCCTCTCGCGGCCCTGGCCGGTAGCCTTCGATCTCGGTGCTGCGCCGCGAGCCGCCCATGAATCCGCCGGGCATTCCGTCAATCATGCTCACCGCCTGCACACCCGGTATGGTGGTGACCGATTCGGCCACTTGGCGATAGAATTCCTGGCTCCTGCCGCGGTCGTACCGCAGTTCATTCAAGTTCAAGGGTACGACGAGGACATTGTTGGAGCTGAAGCCCAGGCGTGTTGGTCTCACTCTTTCGAGACTTCGCAACACGAGTCCGGCGCCGATCAACAAGAGCAGTGAGAATGCCACCTGGATCACAACCAATGCCCTGCGGCCTCGCGACTTGCCGCCGCCACCGGCGAAGGCGATGGAATCATCTTTCAACGCTCCTGCCACGTCAGGCTTGGTGCTTTGCAGTGCCGGGGCCAGACCGAAAAGAATTCCGGTCACGGTGGAAAAGACGATCGTAAAGGCGAGCACGCGCCAATCCACTCGAAGGTCGAGAGCCAGGCGAATGCCTTCCGGGAAGGAAGGCATGAAGGTCAGGAACAGGTGCAGCATCCAAATCGTCAGGGCCACGCCCGCAGCGCCCGCGATGAGTGACAACAAGACGCTCTCCGTGAGGAGTTGCCGGACGATCCGCCCACGGCCGGCCCCCAGCGCCAGGCGGATGGCAACCTCCTTGCGGCGTACGATAGCGCGCGCCAGCAGCATGCTGACCAGATTGGTGCACGCAAGCAGCAGCACCACGTTCACCACCGCGGCCAGCATGGCGACGGCCGCATAGGCGTCTTCTTTCATCTTCGGATGGATGCGCGCATCGCGTTCCCGAAGCACTGTCACAAACAACTCACGCACGGCTCCCGATTCCGGGCGCCTGGACATCCATTCGTCAGGATGATTCGCTTGCATCTCGCGGGTGAGCAATTCAAAACGCGCCTTGGCTTGCTCGAAGGTCGTGTTCGGCTCCAGCCGGCCCAGAAGAATCAGCCAGCGGTTGCCGCGATGAGTCAGCACCGTGCGGGCCTTGGGTTCCAAGACCGGCAGCATCGACGCGGGGATCCACACTTCGCTGGCCAGGCCGCGCATCATTCCCGTGAATTGCGGGGGTGCGATTCCGCTGACGGTCAGCATCTGCCCATTGATTTCGACGGTCCGGCCGATCAGGTTCGGATCGGAATCAAAACGCCGATGCCACAGCCCGTGGCTGATTACAACCACCGGGTTGCTTCCAACGACATCGTCCTCAGCAACGAATCCCCGACCTTTGTGAGGCGGTACGCCAAGCACATCGAAGTAATTAGACGACACTACTTCGCCCCAGACCTGTTCTACTTGGCCGGCGCTGCCCAGCCTGAATTGCCTGATGCCGTAGGCGGCAAGTCCGGTGAGAACTTCGTTGCGGTCGCGCAACTCGGCGTAGCTGGGATACGAGGTGGTTTCGTACGGCGATTGCCGGTGGCCGACGTAGAGTTCCACGAGCTGATCCGGATTCGCTACCGGCCGTGGACGAAGCAGCATGGAATTAACAACGCTGAAGATTGCGGTGTTTGCACCGATGCCCGCTGCCAGGGACAAGACGGCGACCGCCGCGAACGCGCGATTCCGCCCGAGAGATCGGAGCGCATAGCGCAGGTCGGCCACCAAATCAGACAGCCAGCGCCCACTGATGTCTCGATATGCCTCTTCTGCCTGGACGACGCTGCCGAATTCGAGAAGCGCGGCACGGCGGGCCTCAGCAGGCGGCTTTCCCTTGCGGACATGCTCTTCGGTGGCTTCCTCGAGGTGAGCGCTGATCTGGTCACGGAGATCCTGATCCGATTGCCGACCGCGAAGAAGGCGGCGCACCTGGAGGAGCAGCCTGCGGAGCCCGGTCACGGCAGATCCTCCTGGATCTTGAGGAAGCGCGCGACAACACCGGTCGCTTGCCGCCAGTCGGCTTCCTGAACTCGGAGCTGGCGGCGGCCGGCGCGCGTCAGGGAGTACAGTTTCACCCGGCGTCCGGTTTCCGACTCCGCCCACTTTGCGGCGATCCATCCGGCCAGTTCCAGCTTCAGAAGGGCGGGATAGAGCGTGCCCTGATTCATGGCCAGTTGATTGCCGCTGATCTGCTCGATGCGCCGGGCGATGCGGTACCCGTGCAACGGCCCAAGCGCCTCCAGCGTCTTGAGGACCATCAGTCCCAGACTGCCGTACAACACGTCCTGCCGGGTGGACATAAGCAGTTGGCAGTCTACAGGTAAGATATGTGGGAAGTCAACAGGTCATTCGATCGGGGATTGCCGGGTACACTAGTGGACGGTATGAAGACCTATCGCTTCGGCGTCTTCGATCTCGATGCGGGCACGCTGGAGCTTTCCCGGGAGGGACGTCCGGTCCGCCTGCAGCCGCAGCCGGCGCAGGTCCTGTTGACGCTGGTCGCGAATGCGGGACGAACGGTAACCCGGGAGGAACTGCGGCGGGCCGTCTGGAAGGATGACACCTTCGTTGATTTCGACCGCGGACTGAACTTCTGTATTGCCCAGATCCGCGGAGCGCTCGGGGACGACGCCGGAGCGCCGCGGTATGTGCGAACGGTTCCCAAGAGAGGGTACGAGTTCATCTGCCCAGTTGATTCGGCAGGGATCGGCGCCGAAGGAGACGAACCGGACGAAGCGACGCAGCCACGCCATGTTCAGGGCCGCCGCCGGAGCATCGTAGCCGCGGCCGCCATCGTGCTCCTGTCAATTGCCGGCCTGAGCGCGTACCTGCTGACCCTCCCACGCAATGAGCCGATCGTGGCGGTGGTTCGGTTCGACAACGAGACCGGGGATGCCGCGCTGGCACGCTTCGCGGACAACCTCACCGACACCGTGACGGCGCAGTTGACCCAGGCGGGCCGTGGGACGTTCGGCGTCATCGGCAACGCGGCGATCCTCCGCGTCCCACGCCAGGAGCGGGACCTGCGGACCATCGCTGGATCTCTCAAGGCCGGATTCATTGTCCTGGGCCAGGTGCAGCGCGACCCCGTGGGCCAGGGGCAGGTGCGCGTCCTGGCGCACCTGATCCGGATGCCCGAGCAGACCCACCTCAAGGTCAGCCGCACCGATGGTGTAAGCGAGCCTACGCTCTTGGTGGATGACATCGCCGGAAAAATCGCGCGCACCTTCGGGGCGATCCTGCAGGACCCCGTGAGCCGCGACTCACGCGTGGGCACAAAGCGCTGAATTCAAGCGACTTCCCACCTCACATTTTCCTGGCTTGCGCGCGACCCGCGTTTTCGCCAACAATCGGCCATGCCGAATTCAAATCGCCGTCAGTTTGTGAAACTCGCCGCGGTAACCGTTCCTACGGTCGCCGCTCTTTCCCCGGTCACCGCCGCGGCGTCCACTGCCGTCAGCGAACACTTTCCCTCGCAACCGCGCGAACTCGTCCAGGAGATGGTCGGCGTTTCGCACGGTAACGTTGCCCGCGTCAAGGAGCTGCTGGCGCGCCAGCCGACGCTGGCCAAGGCCTCCTGGGATTGGGGATTCGGCGACTGGGAGACGGCCCTGGGCGCGGCCTCGCACGTCGGCAACCGCGAGATCGCGGAACTACTGTTGGCGAACGGCGCGCCTCCGACTATCTTCAGCGCCGCGATGCTGGGCCAGCTCGAAGT
>CAYPHP010000294.1:4173-5563 GCA_964410045.1 uncultured Acidobacteriota bacterium
CCTTTCGTGCCGAATTGACTCGGATCACATCCGAGCCGGGTTCAACAAACACGACCAAGAGCAAAAAAGTAGTTGCCTCCCACGATACGGTTGGGGTCATCGAAAACCGCCGCGGCAGTGGCGAACGAGGTCGCGTGAATCGTCTGATTCCTTCTGGCCTTGGCCGGATCCCAGGCGAATCTCATCTCTGTATCACATTATCGTATTTCATACGAACGATCGCCGGGCATTCAGCGGACCCGCGGTCCCCACAGCATCTCGCTGATGCGCCACGCCCAGGCGGGTGGAACGCGTGCCGCGGCGGTCCTGGAGTATTTGAAGTCGATCGAGGGCGCCGATGACAAGCTTGCCACACAGCCGCTGTCCGAAGCGGAGACCGCCAAGCTGGCCGGCGTCTATTTGTTCGGCGCCGCCGCGGCGGACAAGCTCGAGGTAAAGGTGTGGAACAACCGCGGGCTGCAGATCGCGCGGCCCCCAAGTTCACCTCGCGGACTGATGCACCTTGGATCGCTGACCTTCTGCCCGGTCGGGGCGGAGAACGTACGGATCGTATTTGCAGAGACTCCCGGCGCCATGACGGTCACGGTACACGACCCCGACGTCGTGGTCAGCGCGCGCAAAGCGCTTTGACGCCGCGCTAGCCGGCGTGGGAGAATCCACGCACTGTGGCCGCCACCGAGAGCCAGCAGCGCAATGTCGCCATCGACGCCTACCGCGGCTTGGTGATGTTCCTGATGATGGCCGAGGTGCTGGAACTGTCCCGCGCGGCGCGGGCGGCGCCGGACAACTGGCTGCTCGGCTTTCTGGCTTATCACCAGTCGCACGTCCCGTGGGCCGGATGCTCGCTGCACGACACGATACAGCCGGGCTTTTCGTTTCTGGTCGGCGTAGCCGTCCCGTATTCCATCGCCAGCCGCGTCGCCAAGGGCGGAACGTTCGCGCTGATGTTGGGGCACACGCTGTGGCGAGCGCTGATTCTGGTAGTACTGGGCGTTCTGCTGCGGCGGTGGGATCGCTTCACGCTGGAAGATACGCTGGCTCAGATCGGACTGGGCTACGCGTTCCTATGGCTGCTGGCGTGGCTCGCGCCGCGCTGGCACTGGATCGCGCTGGCCGTGATCCTCGGCGGCTACTGGCTGGCCTGGGCGCTTTATCCCGTACCCAGCCCCGAGTTCGCGGCGCACTGGGCGAAGAACAACAACCTGGGCCACGCCTTCGATGTGTGGTTTCTGAACCTCTTCCCGCGCAGCCAGCCGTTTGTCGCCAACAGCGGCGGATACCTGACTCTCAGCTTCATTCCCACGCTGGGCACGATGATCCTGGGCCTGGCCGCAGGGCGCTGGCTTCGCGAGTCGGCGCCGGGCGTCCCCTACCGCCGGCTCCTGGTCGC